>JAZRWT010000106.1:0-1785 GCA_045599845.1 Candidatus Egerieisoma sp.
GTTAATTAATTATTAATAAGTGTTCATTTAAAGTTACGATTGAATATAACAAAAAACTTTATATGAATGACAATTTACTTGTTGAGGCCCTGATTGCGGGGCTTGAGTATTGTGTTTCTATATGACATGTGCGCAAATGCTGTAATGAGAGGGGTATAGAAACTTGTGAAGATTGTCCTTAAAAAATCACGTGTAATAAGCTCTAACCAGTTGCTTGATTTTTTGAATCAACTGCGTCAAACCCTTAATGCCTTTATGGCAGCAATGAATTCGTCTATGTCTTCCTTGCGTGTGGCAAATGAGCACATCCAGCGGACTTCGTATGTGCTTTCATCCCAAATATAGAAGTAGAAATTCTCCAACAGTTTGTCACACAATTCTTTAGGAAGAATTGCAAACACTGCGTTGCTTTCGGTCTTCTTTGATATAGTTATTGCAGGTATTTCTCCAAGACGCTCTGCAAGGTATTGTGCCATTGAGTTTGAGTGAGAAGCCATTTCCAGATACAATCCGTCTTTGATGTATTCTTCAAACTGTGCGGCAATGAATCTGTTCTTCGAATACAACTGGGTTGTCTGTTTACGGTAATATTCAAGTTCGTTGACTGCTATTTCCTTGTTCCTTGGATTCTGGTTCGGACCGTAGAATACAACAACAGCTTCTCCCACCAGCAGCCCGTTCTTGGTTCCACCGAAAGACAGGACATCAACTCCGCAGTAATTTGTGAATTCCTTGATATCCATTCCGAGCGATGCGGCAGCATTTGATATTCTTGAACCATCCATGTGAATGAAACCATCGTGGGAGTGCATTATTGAAGCAAGTTCCTTTATTTCGTCAGGAGTATAGAGGGTTCCAAGTTCCGTTGGCTCTGATATGGAAAGTATTCTTTTTGGTGCGTGATGCCAGTCCTTGTCAGAGGAGCCTTCATATGGAAACATTGAACGTAGTTGGTCAGCGGTAATCTTGCCGTCAGGACAGTCAACGGTAAAGAATTCACATCCTGTGTATCTGGCAGGCGCTCCGCATTCATCAACAATGATATGGGCTGAAGAAGGACATATTACACTTTCGTAATGTTTCACGAAAGGAGCTATTGAAACTATGTTTGCTCCAGTTCCGTTGAAAACAAAAACTGCCTTGCAATTACCTCCAAGCATGTTTTCCAATGACGAAAGTACTTTCTGTGTATAATCCTCATCACCATATGCTACCCTGAAACCTGAATTTTCCCTTTCTATTGCCTTGAGTATCCTTGGATGTACTCCGGAGTGATTGTCACTTCCAAAACTGTGTTTCATTAAAATGTGTTCCATAAATTTTGCAGGTGGAATAAATTTGATAAATTTGCAACAAATTTAAAAAATAATAGATATGAATATTCCTGCAAATTTAAAGTATTCAAAAGACCACGAGTGGGTAAGCGTAGATGGTAATATTGCAACAATTGGTATTACTGATTTTGCTCAGTCCGAGCTTGGTGATATAGTATTCGTTGACATTCAGACAGAAGGCGAGGAGCTTGGTGCCGGTGAGAACTTCGGTTCAATAGAGGCAGTTAAAACAGTAGCTGACGCTTTGATGCCTGTTTCCGGTAAGGTTGTTGAAGTCAATGCTGAGTTGGAAGGTGCTCCTGAACTTGTAAATTCAGATCCATACGGACAAGGCTGGATGGTAAAGGTTGAAATGAGCAACGCTGGTGAACTTGATGAACTCATGGATGCAGCTGCATACGAGGCAATGATCAAATAAGAATACTTTTTATTGATTCATAAGAAAGACTAA
>JAZRWT010000107.1:0-8871 GCA_045599845.1 Candidatus Egerieisoma sp.
TTGCCAAGTTGTTTCAGGCACTGAGAATTGAAGTGAACGATGAAATGAGGTCTTTGGAATACTTTCTTCAGGCCGCACTCGATTCCTTGAAGAGCGGCGGGAGACTTTCTATAATAACCTATCATTCACTGGAAGACAGGATGGTAAAGAACTTCCTCAGAAGCGGTAACATTAAAGGAGAAGTGAAAAAGAATTTCTATGGTGAACTTGAATCTCCTTTCAAGCTCGTGACCAGGAAGGCCATAACGCCTTCCCAGGATGAGATTTCATCAAATACAAGAAGCCGCAGCGCAAAGCTGAGGGTTGCGGAAAAAATATGAAAAGCTATGGGAATAAAACGTATACTTTCAATTTTTGACGGCAAGTTCCTCAAGGGAGTCTTTGAGAAGGGAAACAGATTTTTCATCTTCTACATATTTGCGCTTCTGGTGCTTTGCATAAGTCTGAGCATTGCTGTTGCAAATACCAGGCTGAAGGAAATTCACTGCAGCCACGAGCTGGTGAATCTGAAAGTTGATTATAGAAGCAAAATGGCCAGACTTCAATTTGAAAGCAAAAGAGAAGAAGTGCAGAAAAGGCTTGAAAGTATGGAATCTGAATTACAGCAGCCAGTCAGACCTGCTGTTCAAATAACAACAAAAGAAAAATAACCGGTATATGAAAGCTATTGATTTCAAGAGATTGGTGCTGCTGTTCTGGGTATTCCTGCTGCTGATGCTTGTAGCAATAGGCAGAATCATATGCCTCCAGTTCATAAACCCGCCTGAAAAAGGATCAGACGACATAGCCTTCAAATATGAATCCATAGAGCCCATGCGTGGAGACATTCTGGCTACAGACGGCAGGCCGCTGGCCACTTCCGTACCTTATTACGAAATAAGAATGGATTTTTCAGTCATTGATCCTGACACTCTGAAGCACTATGCAAATGCCGTATCAGACAGTCTCTCTGCATTGTTCCGTGATAAAAGTGCCAGCGAGTACAAGGATATGCTTCTTAAAGAAAGGGGAAAAAGCAAATTGAACCAGTACTGGAGGGTAAGCAGGGTTCTTATTGACTACACAGATTTGAAAAGGCTCAAGTCCTTCCCACTGTTCAGAAAAGGCAAAAAATACAGCGGTCTTATAGCTGAAATCAAATACAAACGTATAAGGCCTTACAACCAACTTGCAAAACGTCTGATTGGTTCAATAAATCAGGAGCATGTAGGATATGGACTGGAAATAAGCTGCGACTCCGTTCTCACCGGCAAGCCTGGATGGCAGAAATTTCAAAGATACGTTCGTGGACAATGGATTCCTGTTGAAGATGAACAGAACTATCCTCCTACAGACGGAATGGATATAAGAACCACCTTAAACATAGATTTTCAGGAAGCCGCGCACAAGGTTCTGCTTGAACAATTGCAAAGTGCAGATCAATTGGAGGGTGCAACCGCAATAGTAATGGAAGTTCAGACCGGGGCCATAAGGGCAATGGTGAACCTGCAGAAGAACGAACAAGGCGAGTTCAATGAAATATACAACTATGCCTTAATGCACCCCGGAGAGCCCGGTTCCGTATTCAAGGCCATTACACTCACATGTCTGCTTGAAGACGGTCTTGTTACTCTTGACACACCTGTGAATCCAGGATCAGGAGCCTGGTCATACGGAAAGCATGTCTTCCATGACACACACTACATAGGGCCTTGCACTGTACAGAAAGCTCTCGAACAATCATCGAATGTAGTATTTGCAAAGCTGGCTGCGGAAAATTACGCCGCGAACCCGAGCCGCTTCGTAAACAGGATAAAGGAAATGCAAGTCGGAGCAAATTTCAATCTTGCAATCAAAGGGGAGGCGGGTTCCGTCATTCATAGCCCCGATGAAAAGATCTGGAGCGCATCAACTCTTCCTTCAATGGCCATAGGCTACTCCACTCTGCTCACTCCTTTGCAAACGCTCACTTTCTACAATGCAATAGCCGCCAACGGGAAAATGAGCTGTCCGTATCTTATTGAAGAATACAGTTTCAAGGGAATTCCTGTAAAGAAATTCCAGCCAAGTGCACTGAATGAAGCCATCTGTTCTCATCAGACCGCACAAACAGTACAAAAAGCATTGAGGGGTGTTGTGGAACACGGAACCGGAAAGACCATAGGCAACAGCATGTTCCCTATTTCAGGTAAAACAGGGACATCGAGGATAGCCAACGGAAAACATGGCTACAATTTTGGTGGGTACAAGAAATATCAGGCAACATTCGTTGGTTTTTTCCCATCAGATGCACCGGAATATTCCGCAATAGTGGTTCTGTACAGCGGAAAAACAGCAGGAGTGTTCTATGGCGCCACCTGGGCCGGCCCTGTTTTCAAGAAGATGGCAGAGTATCTGTACAGTGTATCACCGCGCAACTGGGAAAGAAAATCCGAACACGGCAACCCGGGCAGGCCTGCGCTTTCAAAGACAAGCTCTGATGAGCAGAAGGAAGTATTGGCAGAACTGGGAATCAACGGTGGACGTAATATTCCGGCCAGGGTGATTGAGCCATTGGATGAATCAGTTTCAACAATGCGGAATCTTACAGGCATGGGGCTGAAGAATGCATTGTACCTTTTGGAAAAAGAAGGGTATAAAGTGAAATTTTCCGGAACAGGGAGAGTTGTTTCCCAATTCCCTTCCCCAGGCAGCCACCTGACAGAAGGCGCAGAAGTCAGACTAAGTCTTGGCACCTTGAAATACCAGGACAGCAGCGGTACAGGTGACATTGTTGAACATTTATTAAGTTACAAGAAAAAACAAGGCAAATGATGAAACTCGCGGAACTGGTTTCAAGACTTGAGATAACAGAATCCTTCATGGGCGGAATATCCATGGAGGATGATGTTGTTTCTATCAGCGAAGACTCAAGACATTGCACGGAAAACGGAATGTTCATTGCTGTTGACGGTGCAATGGCAAACGGAAACGATTACAATGCCATGGCTGTGAAGAATGGCGCAAAAGTGATTGTAAGCTCCATGAAGCTTGCTGAATGCAAACAACGTTTGAACACTGAAGTACCTGAATTGGCGGATAAAACAACAATACTGTGTGTAAAGGATTCCAGAAGGGCCGTAGCCGGACTGGCTGCGGAATTTTATGGGAATCCAAGCACCAGGCTGAAATTGATAGGAGTCACCGGTACAAACGGGAAGACCTCCATTGCCACCACATTGTACCAGCTGTTTACGGAACTCGGTTATTCATGCGGTCTGATTTCAACAATAGCCAACTATGTGGGTACAAGGAAATATCCTGCCGTGAACACTACACCCGGGCCTGTTGAACTCAACAGTCTTCTGAATGAAATGTGTGATAGCGGCTGTGAATATTGCTTCATGGAAGTCAGTTCACATGCATTGCACCAGAAAAGGACGGATGGTCTCCACTTTACAGGTGCAATTTTCACCAACCTCACACACGATCATCTTGACTATCACAAAACATTTGCCAACTACCTGGCCTGCAAGAAAATGCTTTTTGATTCACTTGATGCTGAATCATGGGCACTTATAAATGAAGATGACAGGAATGGCAGGGTGATGGTCCAGAATTGCAAAGGAAGAATCATGAGCTATTCATTGAGAGGAGCTGCCGATTTTCAGGTTGGAATACTCGAACAGACTCTTGAAGGCATGCTTTTGAGAATAAACGGCAAGGAATTCTGGTGCCGCTTCATAGGCAGGCACAATGCCTCGAACCTTGGCGCCGTATTCGGTGCTGCAATACTCCTTGGTGCCGGTGAAGATGAAACGGCAACTGCAATGAGCACTCTAAAAGGTGCGGAAGGCCGTCTCGAATTCCACAGGGGCGGCAACAGGCAGACAGCCGTAATCGATTATGCCCATACTCCCGATGCCTTGGAAAATGTTCTCAAGGCATTGAAAGAGCTTCCTTACGAATCAGACCTTGTGTGCGTGTTCGGATGCGGTGGTGACCGTGACAAGACAAAGAGGCCCGAAATGGCTGCCATTGCCGAAAAATATGCAGACAGGATATTTGTTACTTCAGACAATCCAAGGACCGAGGATCCTATGGCTATTATCAGCGATATCATGCAGGGATTCAGTGTTGGTGGAAAATGCAAATGCACCGTGCTTCCTTCAAGGGCAGAGGCAATTGCTGCAGCCATCCGCTTCACAAGTCCCGGTTCAATGATACTCATAGCAGGCAAAGGTCACGAGGACTATCAGATCATAGGCAAGGAAAAGATTCATTTTTCAGACCGTGAAACGGTGCTGAAGGCTTTTGAACAATAAAAAAAGGAACAATACAATGATATATCACCTGTTCGAATATTTACAATCACAAGGACTGGACTTTCCGGGCATACACCTGCTCAACTATATAAGCGTAAGGGCTATTCTGGTTATAATAGCATCACTTGTATGCTCACTCATAATAGCGCCTGAAATAATAGCCCGCCTGCAGAAGAAACAGATAGGCGAGGAAATAAGAGGCCTTGGACTTGAAGGACAAATGGCCAAGAAAGGCACACCTACCATGGGCGGTATCATTATTCTTGCCTCAATCCTCATTCCAGTATTCCTGTTCTGCAATCTGAAAAACGTTTACTCATGGCTGCTCATAATAACAACCGTGGGAATGGGAGCCATAGGTTTTCTTGATGACAGCATAAAGGTTTTCAAGAAGAACAAGGACGGATTGAAGGGCAAATACAAAATCTTCGGTCAAGTTGGAATAGGCCTTGTAGTGGCGCTCGTCCTTTGTCTTTCACCCCAGGTGAAATTAAGGGCAGGCAAGACTCAGGCAAGTGAAGTGAAAAGCACTGTGACCACAATTCCTTTTGTCAAGAACCATCAGATAGATTATTCCTGGATAGTTCCTGGGGAAGGCACCGCTCACAAACTCGGAGGATGGATTTTCTATGCAGCCGTTATAATTTTCATTATGACAGCCGTATCGAACGGAACCAACCTTACCGATGGTCTTGACGGTTTGGCAGCCGGAACAAGTGCGATAGTTGGAACAACCATAGGAATACTGGCATACCTTAGCGGCAATGCCATATACGCCTCATACCTGGGAACCCTGTTCATTCCGGACTCAAGCGAAGTTGTGATTTTCATGGCTGCGTTCACAGGTGCCCTGGTAGGATTCCTATGGTTCAACACCTACCCTGCACAAGTCTTCATGGGCGATACCGGTAGTCTTGCCCTTGGCGGAATAATAGCTGTTGCCGCCATTATCATAAGGGTTGAGCTGCTCATACCTATTCTCTGCGGTATTTTCCTGGTTGAAAGTCTGAGCGTGATTTTCCAGACCAGCTATTTCAAATACACAAAGAAAAAATACGGTCAGGGACGCAGAATCTTCAAAATGAGCCCTCTGCATCATCATTTCCAGAAGGAAGGCATACCTGCCCTCATACAGAAACCTGAAAAGGCCATACCGGAGGCAAAAATCGTTGTAAGATTCTGGATTATTACAATACTGCTGTGTGCTCTGGCTATCATCACACTTAAGATAAGGTAAAAATATGGAAAGAATAGTAATATTAGGCGGAGGAGAGAGCGGCGTGGGAAGCGCCATACTGGCTCTTAAGAAAGGATTTGAAACATTTCTTTCAGACAGCGGACATATTTCAGAAAAATACCGCAGTATTCTTGAAGAATATGCCATTGATTACGAAGATGGTGCACATACGGAGGACAAAATACTCAATGCCAGTCTCATAATCAAAAGCCCCGGGATACCCAACAATGCACCTCTTGTGAAGAAAGCGCTTGAGGCAGGCATATCCGTAATTTCAGAAATAGAATTTGCCGGAAAATATGACAAATCCATAAAAATATGCATTACCGGCTCCAATGGCAAAACTACAACCACCTCACTGATTTATCATATTCTCAAGAAAGCAGGCTATAATGTTGGTCTTGGAGGTAACATAGGAACCAGCTACGCAAGAGGGGTGGCAGAGGGCAACTTTGACTACTATGTATTGGAACTCAGCAGTTTCCAGCTCGATGGCATGTTTGATTATAAGGCCGATGTTGCAATCCTGATGAATATTACACCAGACCATCTTGACAGGTATGATTTCATCATGGACAATTATACCAATGCCAAATTCAGAATCACAAGGAATCTGGATTCAAGTTGCAGTTTCATATATTGTGCCGATGACCCGGTAACAATGGAGCAGATGGGCAAGAGAACTTTCAGCGCCAAGCTCAAGCCTTTCTCCAGGGAAAAGGAAATGAAGGAAGGAGCTTGGATGAATGGGAATTCCGAGATTATTGCAAACGGTTTCTCAATTGCAGCATCTGAAATCCTGCTTGAAGGAAAGCATAATATGTACAATTGCATGGCGGCCATTCTGGCAGCAAAGGCAGTTGGCGTGAATGACAGCACAATCAAGGATTCCCTGAGGGAATTCGGCGGGGTTGAGCACAGGATGGAAAAATGCGGCATTGTGAATGGTGTACAGTACATCAATGATTCAAAGGCAACCAATGTTGATTCCGCATGGTATGCGCTGGATGCCATGAAAACCCCTGTGGTATGGATAGCCGGTGGAAAGGATAAAGGCAATGACTACAAGCCGTTGCATGGTTTTGTAAAAGACAAGGTGCACACTCTGATATGTATGGGACTGCACAATGAAAAGCTCCACGCTGACTTTGCAGACAAAGTGGATAATATTGAAGATGCTTTGAGTGCGCAGGAAGCTGTATCGCTGGCTGAGAAATATGCAAAGGCGGGCGATACCGTACTGCTATCGCCATGTTGTGCAAGTTTTGACCTTTTCAAGAGCTATGAAGACAGGGGAAGGCAGTTCAAGGCTGCAGTGGCAGGATTGAAGGACAACATAAAAGAAAAGGAGTGATATGGCAAGTGATAAGGACGGCATAGTAAAAAGAGACGGGAGCATATTGAGCAGACTGCTTGGCGACAAGCCCATCTGGGGTTTTGCCATATTGATGTTCCTGTTGTCAATAGTGCTCATATATTCTTCAACCAGCAGTCTTGCCAACAGCAAGGACAGTTCCAACTGGGCATACCTCATCAGTCAGGTAAAGTTGGTGTTCATAGGTTTTATTATCCTGTTCGCCGCATATATGATTCCTTTAAAATGGTATAGAACTCTGTCAATACCAGTGTTTTACATTTCAATTGTCTTGCTGGCAATCACAGTGTTTTTTGGAATCGAGCATAATGAAGCCAGAAGGTGGCTCAGGATACCATTTACAAGCATTGAATTCCAAACAAGCGAACTTGTGAAAATAACATTGGTTCTTTTCCTGGCAAAGGTGCTTGAAAAGAAAAATATGGAAAACTTCAAGTCATACTGTATCTGGATTCTTATACCTGTTGGCGTTGTATGTGTCCTTTGTGCTGTTGGAAGCATATCAACTGCACTGTTCATAGCCATGCTTTCAATGCTCATTCTCATCATACATGGCATCAAATGGTCGCATTTATGGAAAACCATTGGCATTGCTTTCATTACATGCATTGCTCTTGTTGGTGTGAATGCATTGACAAACACTTTCCCAAGAATCAATACAGCGGTGAAAAGAATGAGCATTCACGTAAAGTCAGACAAGATTGCGGCAGATTCAATCACAACGGACATATATAAGGCAAAAATGGCCAAACGTAAGCAAAATGATGCAAAATTCCAGTCAAATATGGCAAAAGCCGCAATAGCGGACGGAAAGATTCTGGGGAAAGGACCTGGTTGCAGCACTCAGCGTTACATTCTGCCGGAAGCGCACTCTGATTTCATATTCTGCATAATAGTTGAGGAATACGGATTGCTTGGGGCATCATTGCTCGTTATACTGTATGTTGGATTTTTTGCCCGATGCGTTTCAATTGTAAAACGCTGCAAAAGAGTGTTCAGTTCCATTACAGTTGCCGGAATTGCAATAAGTTTCATGGCTCAGGCAGTGCTGCACATTTTCGTAAACATAGGCATTCTGCCTGTTACAGGGCATACTTTGCCATTCATAAGCCTGGGAGGCACTTCGTTCCTGGTTTCTTCTCTGGCTTTGGGTATCATTTTATCAATAAGCAGGACTTTGGAGGTGGTCAAATCATGAGAGTAATAATAAGCGGAGGTGGCACTGGCGGTCACATATTCCCTGCAATTTCCATAGCGGGAGCAATAAAGAAAAAAGATCCTGATGCTGAAATACTGTTTGTGGGAGCTACGGGGAGAATGGAGATGACCCGCGTTCCTGCCGCAGGGTACAAAATAATTGGCATTCCAGCACGCGGCCTCAAAAGGCCTTTGTATTCGCTTGGGAACATTGGTGTGGCAATGGATTATTTCAAATGCAAATTGAAGGCAAAGAGAATAATAAAGGATTTCAAGCCCGATCTGGTCGTGGGAGTGGGCGGATATGCCAGCGCTGCAATCGTAGGGGCTGCCGCAAACATGAAGATACCAATCCTACTGCAGGAGCAGAACTCCTTTGCAGGTCTGGTAAACAAAAAGAACGGCAAGAATGCTTCAGCAATATGCGTGGCCTACCCTGGAATGGAAAGATTCTTTCCAAAAAAGAAAATCATACTTACAGGCAATCCTGTAAGATCGGATATCGTTGTTCCAAATGAAAGCATGAAAGCTCAGGCATGCAAGGAATTCGGACTGAGCCCTAACAAAAAGACTCTTCTGGTCATAGGTGGTTCTTTAGGTTGCCTCACTCTGAACGAATGTGTGAAGAAGATGATAGATAAGGGACATCCGGACTATCAGATAATATGGCAATGCGGCAGTTACTACAAGAATGAATGCAGCCGGTTCATGGATTCACATAGGGACAATTATCTCTATTGGTCTGATTTCATAAAGAGAATGGATCTGGCGTACTCCTT
>JAZRWT010000108.1:0-1291 GCA_045599845.1 Candidatus Egerieisoma sp.
ATTGATGATAAGCATGCAGTTCCATCACAGCCAGATGGACGGAAAACAGGTCTGCAATTTCCTTGAAACCCTGAAAGGAATTCTTGACAGCCTACCAGGCCGATAGTAACGAATAATAAAGAAAAAACGCATAATAAAGAACAATCAGTATGAGACTTGACGGAAGACGTGAAAGTACAAATGTTGATGACCGCAGAGGCCGTTCATCAATGAAGAAAGCCGGTGGACTGGGACTCGGCGGACTTATCCTTGTTGGAATCATAAGCCTGATAATGGGCGGTAATCCTCTTGATGTAATACAGCAGGTAGGAACCATGGACCAGAGTTCAGCCTACACAACGGAGGAGAATGTTAATTACACACCATCGGCTGAGGAAGAGGAACTTGCTCTGTTTGCAAAAAGGATTCTAGCAGGCACCGAGGATGTATGGACAGCAATCTTCGCAAAATACGGCAAGACATACCAGCCACCGAAACTCGTGCTTTTCACAGACGCCGTTCAGTCCGGTTGCGGAGGTGCAAGTTCGCAGAGCGGTCCTTTCTACTGCAGCGCGGACCAATGCGTATATCTTGATCTTTCTTTCTTTTCATCAATGAAACAGCAGATTGGTGCCGACGGAGATTTTGCATACGCCTATGTAATTGCACACGAGGTAGGGCATCACGTACAGTATCTGCTTGGAATCCTTGATCAGGCGCACCGGCAGATGAGTCAGGTGAGCCAGAGCGAAAGCAACAAGATAAGTGTAAGGCTTGAATTGCAGGCGGATTTCTTTGCAGGAGTATGGGCTTATCATGACAATGCAATGTTCGATTCCCTTGAGGAGGGCGATATTGATGAAGGTATGGCAGTTGCCTCCAAGATTGGTGATGATTATCTGCAGAAAAAGGCTTACGGCCGCACTGTTCCTGATTCCTTCAACCACGGAACTTCAGCGCAGCGTGCACGCTGGCTCAAGAAAGGCATAGCCTGCGGAGATATCAATCAGGGCGATACTTTCTCAGTTAATTACAACAGCCTCTGATTCAGTTTTCCATATGCACTGAAAGCTGAGGGAACGGGAATTTCACGCCGTTGTTCGGCAATTCCGTGTATATCCTTTCATTCAGGGCATAATATACGTCCCAGTAGTCCTTGGCGTTCACCCAAACCCTGAGAACGAAATTCACACTGCTAGGATCAAGCGCAGAAATAGATACGAAAGGATTCTTAAGAGGTGCTGGAAGCGGAGCATCGGCGTTTTCTTTAATTATCCTTTCATCTGAAAGGGCAATTCCGCTAAGAAGAGAT
>JAZRWT010000109.1:0-15111 GCA_045599845.1 Candidatus Egerieisoma sp.
TTTAATTCTTCGGCAATCATTACAAGATATAGTATGGTATAATCTATAGAGATATCAATTGAGTCATCGGGATAGTTCTGACCAATTAAGAGAATGTCGTCTAATATACTGCCATCGGTGAACTTTTGAATTTCTCGTTTAGACATATTTTTAGCATTAAGTAAGTCAGCTATATCAATATTCAACGCTTTTGCAATCTTCGCGATGTTGCAGAGTGTGATATTTTTCTCTGCGCGTTCAATCATGCCAATATATGTTCGATGAACCCCTGCGAGTTCCGCAAGTCTTTCTTGCGACAACTTCTGGGCCTTGCGGTACTTCTGGACATTATTGCCAATCAGAAGCAGAATGGGCTCCTTATCCATAAATATTGAAAAGTGTGTATAATACTTGCTGTTACTATAACAAAAGTAAAAATGCTAATGAAAGTTATCAACATACTATAGTTAGCACTACATTGTTCGAACATTTATCTGCGGAATCTGTAGAATTGTACCAATGACTTTTGCAACATTATGAAGATTCTCATCGACAAAGGTCACGGTATTTAACCTATAGGCAACGCAGTTCAGACAATGTCATTTGATATATTTCAGTACAAGGGGAATTTGCTATAATTCAACATTTCAATGTGTTCTATATTATACTTATCGAGCATGCAAGTAATTCATATCCGGATTAACATTCCTGAATTCTTGTACAATTGAATGCATTTCTAATTAGAAGTCTTATATTTGCAAGTCATATGCGCAGGAATGGAAAAATAGAGATAAAGAACAAGAGGGCCGGATTTGAGTACGAGTTCCTTGAGAAGTTCACGGCTGGAATCGTGCTTTGCGGTACGGAAATCAAATCCGTGCGTGCAGGCAAGGCTTCGCTGGTTGACAGTTATTGCTATTTTGTGGGACGGGAATTGTTCATAAAGAACATGAACATTGCCGAGTACTGGTGGGGCAACAGGAACAACCACGATCCCCGCAGGGACCGCAAACTTCTTCTCAACCGTAAGGAATTGAGGCGTTTGCAAAGGGCGGTGAAAGAGAAGGGACTCACTATTGTTGCCACTCTCATGTTCATTTCCGAAAGGGGTTACGCAAAGGTGAACATTGCTCTTGCGCGGGGCAAGCGCGAATATGACAAGCGTGAATCCATAAAGGAGAAGGACCAGCGCCGCGCGGCACAGTATGTGGAATAACTCGCTGTGCTGGAAGTGAAATGTGGATTTACGGCCATGAATTAAAGATTAATATCAAGGAGCAGATTCAATAATGATAATACAGAGTCCAAACAAACGTTGGAGCGATTACGAGCTCATTGATTCGGGTTTCGGCCAGAAGCTGGAACGTTTCGGGCAGTACATACTTTGTCGTCCGGAGCCAAAGGCTTTGTGGGAGAGTTCCCTGCCGCAGAGCGAATGGGACAGGATGTGCCATACGAAGTTCATTGCCGGAGCGGGATTCGGCAAGGCAGGCAAGGAGGACAGCGGCAAATGGCAGATGCTCAAGAAAATGCCGGAGCAATGGTACATTGGCTACAACGCCTCCGATCTGCATTTCAAACTGAGGCTCGGACTCACCTCGTTCAAGCATGTAGGCGTATTCCCCGAGCAGGCTCCCAACTGGAATTTCATATACAACCAGTGCAGGCGCATTGCAGGAAATTTCAATCCCAACACGGGCGATGGTATTGAGGCATCCGTTTCAAACATTCAGAAGCCTAAAGTACTGAATCTTTTTGCGTACACAGGTGCAGCCAGCCTTGCAGCAAAATGCGCAGGAGCGGATGTTACACATCTGGATTCAGTGCGTCAGGTGGTTACCTGGGCAAAAGGAAACATGGAGAACAGCGGGCTCGATGGCATACGCTGGGTGGTTGAGGATGCTCTGACCTTTGTTGAACGTGAGGCAAAGAGAGGCCATCTTTACAACGGACTTATCCTGGACCCACCAGCATACGGACATGGTCCTGACGGTCAGAAATGGAAACTTGACGAGCTGCTTTTTGATTTGCTGAAGAACTGCTCGAAAATCCTGGCACCGAAGGACTCCTTCATGGTGCTGAACCTTTATTCAAACGGATATTCTGCGCTACTTGCCGATAGTGCAGTCCGTACCGCTTTCGGCTTGCTTGGCATAGAACCGGTTGATTACCCTGTGGCTCTTTCAGAGGGCGGGGCAGTGCTTGGTTGTGGTGAATTGGTATTAAGGGACCGTTTTGGGAAAGCTATACCTTTGAGCGTTTTCTCACGACTTGTTCGCTGAGAGCGGAATTGAGAAATGTGCGCCGTAAAACAGTTTCGCCGGGCGGCACATATTTCTTGAAATGAATTGACTACCTGCGAAACTTTTATATTTCAAGATATGTTGGCATTTGTAGATTGGAACGTAGATCCGGTAATCGTATCACTGGGCAGCCTTAAAATCAGATATTACGGGCTGTTGTTCGTGAGCGGTTTCATTCTTGGTTACTTCATGTTCAAATGGTTCTTCAACAGGGAGAAACTTCCTGTAAGCCTGCTTGATCCGCTGCTTTATCTTCTTATTTTCTGTACGCTGATAGGAGCAAGGCTGGGGCACGTGCTATTTTATCAGCCTGACTGGTATCTGGCGCATCCTGGCGAAATACTGAAAGTGTGGGAAGGAGGACTTGCATCCCATGGAGGAGCTATAGGAATTCTTATAGGTATCGTATGGTATGTGAAGAAGTATGGAAGAAGATACAATTTCGATTATCTGTGGCTTATGGACAGGTTGGCCATTGCGGTCCCTTTTGCCGGCATGTTCATAAGATTGGGCAATCTCATGAATTCCGAGATTTATGGAAACCCAACTGACTTGCCATGGGGATTCATATTCCATCGCAGTGGAGAAACAGTGCCTATGCATCCTACTCAGCTGTATGAGGCTGGATGCTACCTTATTACCGGGGTGATTATGGTGCTGCTCTACAAATATGCTGCAAAGAATCTGAAGAGGGGTTTCCTGTTCGGGCTGTTTCTTGTGCTTGTATTCGGGGCACGATTTGTCATAGAGTTCGTGAAACTTCCTCAGGTTGCATTCGAACAGGGTATGCCGCTGGACATGGGTCAGTTGCTTAGCATTCCGTTCATAATAGCCGGTGTATGGCTGATGCTGCGCAGAAACAAAAAGCCTGCACTGCTTCCTCAGGAGTCTGTAAAAGGTCCTAAGAAGCGTTAAAGAAAATATCATCTCTATTGTAGAGGGTAAAATACCAGGAAAATGCGGTGGGAAGAAGTATCGCAAGCCTCCCGCAAGTTCTTGAAAAGAAATTAATCAAAGCTTGCGAAACATAAGTGTTATTATGCAGAAAAGTATTGATGCTTACAATTTTGCCGGGAAGAGGGCAATTGTGAGAGTTGATTTCAATGTGCCACTTGATGGCGATTTCAAAGTTACAGACGACACCAGAATACGTGCCGCAATTCCAACTCTTAAGAAAGTGCTTGCAGACGGTGGTTCGCTTATTCTTATGAGCCACCTTGGAAGGCCGAAAGGCGTTACGGACAAATATTCTCTCAAACATATAATTTACAAGATTGAAGAACTCCTTGGTCAGGAGATTGTTTTTGTTGATGACTGCATGAAGGCTTCTTCACAGGCTGCAGCATTGAAGCCTGGTCAGGTGCTCCTGCTGGAGAACCTCAGGTTCTACGCAGAGGAGGAGGGAAAACCAAGAGGATTGGCCGATGATGCATCGGACGAAGAGAAGAAAGCTGCAAAGGCGGAAGTAAAGAAGAGCCAGAAAGAGTTCGTGAAGACTCTTGCCTCATACGCAGACTGCTATATAAACGACGCATTCGGAACAGCTCATCGCGCTCATGCTTCAACAGCTCTGATTGCAGATTATTTCCCTGAGGACAAGATGTTCGGTTATATCATGGAGGGCGAGATAAAGGCCATTGATTCAGTTCTCAATGATTCAAGGAAACCTGTTACCGCTATAGTTGGCGGTGCAAAGGTCTCTTCTAAGATAGGTATCATAGAGAATCTTCTGAGCAAGGTTGACAATATGATAATAGGCGGTGGAATGGTGTTCACATTCATCAAGGCCCAGGATGGCATGATTGGAAATTCACTTTGTGAAGACGATCAGATAGAAGTTGCAAAGGATATCATGGCCAAGGCTGCAGAGCGTGGCGTGAAACTTTATTTCGGAAACGAGGTTGTGGCAGCGGACAAGTTTGACAATGATGCCGCAAGCCAGGTTTGCCCTATAAATGCTATTCCTGATGGTTGGATGGGTATGGATGCTGCTCCAAGTGCAGTTGAGCAGTGGAAAGATGTGCTTCTTGCGTCAAAGACCATTCTTTGGAACGGTCCGGTGGGAGTGTTCGAGATGCCTGCTTTTGCTAAGGGAACCAAGGCTGTTGCCGCTCTGCTTGCACAGGCCACTTCCGAGAACGGCGCTTTCACTCTCGTAGGTGGCGGAGACAGCGTTGCAGCAGTCAACCAGCTCGGCTATGCTTCAGCAGTAAGCTATGTGTCAACAGGTGGTGGCGCAATGCTTGAGGCCCTTGAAGGCAAGGAACTTCCGGGCATTGCTGCAATAAGAAAATGATGACTGCCACACTGACCCAGGTCCTGGAAGTCAGACAAAAAACTTTCGTGGCTCACATCACACACGGCATCTGAGAAAAATATGTTTCAACTGAGGAAGGTTTGCCATTTTGCACAGAATTGGCAGGCCTTCCTCGGTATTATAACGTACAGTGCTGAGAAACAACCATTTACAACATGTAACTAATGGGCGGTTGGTAAGCGTCCCACGATGACGTAACCAGTGGCCGAAAATCAGGCATTTTTCTGGCTGTTTTCAGCCAAGTGTCCGAAATATCATTGATTTCTCGGCCGAAATGTCCTTTTTTTGTGATTTGGCCGAGAAAGCGGGATTTTTTCGGACGAAGTGCCGTTAGTGTCCGAGAAATTGACATTTTCTCGGACATTATGTAGCGTGGCTTAAATTTTTCTGTTTTTTTGTGACATTCTTCTTGTTTAATCGTGGAGGAGGGTGTGTAAGGTCTCTGCAAAATCAGGAAACCTTCCGCGGTAATGTATCAGTGTGGCGCTTATTCCTCAACGGAAACTATGCGCTCTATATTGCGGGCAAAACGTACCACGTCCTTGCGAAGACCGGAGATTGTGGCCGGATTTTCAGAGAAATCAAAAACAAGTTCGTCTTCACCCATTTTTGTAAGCACTGCGGTGATGCGGTTCCTCAAACGGAACTTCATATAGGTTTCACCCTCATCAACCAACTGATAGCGCCCATTCTCAAACAGTTCTACAATCTGTTTCTTGTAGTCCTTTACATTGCCGTTGTGATATATTTCCTTTTTCTGGTATCCAACAAGAGGATAAACACCGGAAAATGCAATGAAGAAAAGGAGTATCTTCCACCAGGAACCCTCCCTGAACAAATCAAGCGGCGAACTTGTGTTCGAATGGTCCGAGGTGTAGTAAATGATGGCCACTATTATGCAAAAGATGATTGCAATGTAAATGAAGTACTTTACGCTTCTTATAAGATGTTTCATTTCGTTGTATTTTTAGTTTACGATATTAATAATGCTTGTGGCAAGGCTTTTGCAGCAGAGCACAGCAGGCAATTGCCTGAAAAATCAAAACCTTGTTCCTGTGCAAAGATATTGAAAAGTGTGGAGTTTTGCAGGGTATTTTATATTTTTGCAATATACTTTGGAGTTGTTGGAAATAAATTATTAGGAAGCATTGCTTGAACTTTAAAATACAAGTTTTGTGCAATACGCATAAATTCTTGAATTTTAATAAATTAAATACTTGCTATACTTGAGTTTAAATTAATGAATATGGAAAAGAAACTTAAAACCATTATCTGGGTGCTGGTCGCAATCATTGTTGTGCTTGGTGGCGTTTTCATTTACGTATGGACAGACAGGAACGCAATGATAAATGATCTTACCATTGACAAGGAGAATCTTACCGAGCAAATGGAGCAATTGCAGACAGATTACGCAAATCTTTCTTCAACCAACGATACTTTGAACCAGTCGTTGAACCTTGAACGTGAGAAAGTTGCACAGCTCATTGAAAAGGTGAAGCAGACCGAGGCCACAAACAAGGCCAAATTGAGAAAGTACGAGAAAGAGCTCGGTACACTCCGTTCAATCATGAGGAATTACATACATCAGATAGATTCGCTCAACACATTGAACATAGCACTGCGCGAAGAGGCTTCACAAGCAAAACAGGAGGCCAAGGAGAGCAAGCAGAGATACAATGACCTCAAGACCACAACCGATGATCTTACCAAGCAGGTTGAAAAAGGTTCTGTTCTGAGAGGACGAGGCCTTTCAATGATAGGAATGAATGACAAGGGCAAGGCAACCGAGCGCAGCAGCCGCGCCACAAGGCTCAAGACCTGCATAACTTTGGTTGAGAACAGTATAGCAAAGAAAGGAGCCAGAACAGTTTATGTAAGAATCAAAGGACCTGACGGAATTCTCATGACTTCCGGCGAACAGCAGATTTTTGAAGCCGATGGTGAGCAGCTTATGTGTTCGGCATCAAGGGATGTTGATTATGAAGGCCAGGAGGTTGAGGTTTGCATTTTCTTCCAGCCGGCATCACAACTCACAAAAGGCGTTTATTCCGTTGATGTTTACACTACCGATGGCAAAGTTGCCAGCGGCGATACCTACCTCAAATAGCAGTACGCTCCGTAAATCTTCCACGAAAATTTATACTCCCTGTGCAAAAAACGGCTTTTTGCACAGGGAGAGTTGTTTTCTGAGGCCTTTCTGTGCAAAAAGCCAAATTTTGCACAGGGGAAGTTGTTTTCTGAGGCCTTTCTGTGCAAAAAGCCAAGTTTTGCACAGGGGGAGTTGTTTTCTGAGGCCTTTCTGTGCAAAAAGCCAAGTTTTGCACAGGGGGAGTTGTTTTCTGGGGCCTTTCTGTGCAAAAAGCCAAGTTTTGCACAGGGGGAGTATCCTTTTTTGATGTTTTCCTGGTGCAAAAACGCCTGATTCACTCCGGAGTATAGTTTTTCTGGCAGAACGGGTGCAAAAACGCCTGATTCAGCCCCCCGGAGTATGGTTTTCGCACCCGGGGTTACTGGCAAAGGGTCATAAAACGAAGAGTTCCCTTATGATATTGTCAGACACGAAGAATTTTTCGGCCGGGATTCGTAAACGAGGCTTAGCTTTTCCGGCTTCCACAGCTTTCACCGTTTCTCCAGCCTCCTCAACATTTTTCACCACCTCTCCAGCCTCAACAGCTTTCACAGCTTTATTGCCGTTTGGTTCCCTGCCCGGTTTTCCAGCCTTGCTACAGCTTTCACAGGCATCTGTATGAACTTCAACCAGCAGTCCATCATTTAAGAGCTGTTGCACATCAGCCTTTATCTGCCCGAAGAAAGGACTTTTTTCCAACTCAGAACAATCCACACCCTTGGCCTGCCTCAAGCCAAGCATCAGCATTTCATTGAACAGGTCCTTTTCCGAAAGCACTTCTCTTTCTTTCACTGGCGATGGTTTCCCAACTTTATCTTCATTGCTGCCGCTAATATTAAGGAAATGATTGATATACCTCTGCAGCACAGGCACGTTCCATTCACGTATCGCACTTGCTCCTGATTTTTCCTCGGAACATGCTTCATACTTTTTCTCTGCTTGAGTTTCAGATGTGGAACATGCTTCAGACCTTTTCTCTGCTTGAGTTTCAGATGCGGAACATGTTTCAGACTTTTTTTCTGCCCGAGTTTCAGATGTGGAACATGCTTCAGGCTTTTTTTCTGCTTGAGTTTCAGATGAACGAATGGTGGATACGGTTGTCAAGTTGCCGGAAAAAGAATGAGCGGCAGGTCCAAGGCCAAGATACGGCACGTTGTTCCAATAGGAACTGTTGTGCCTTGAATGATAGCCCGGCAAACAGAAATTTGAAATTTCGTACTGCTCATACCCTGCCTGTGCAAGAAGTTTCTGGAGCAGAGCATATTGTGCGGCACATTCCTCCTGTGAAGGCATAACGCATCCATTGCCAAGCGAACGGGCAAGAACCGTTCCCGGCTCAACACTCATCTGATAGCAGGAGATGTGCTCCGGGTGCAAGGCAAGCATGCTGCGGATATTATTTTCCCAACTATCGCAAGTGAGAGATGGAAAACCGAAGATGAGGTCGCAGCTGATATTTGAAAAGCCGGCGGTTCTGAGGATTTGGAAGGCTTCCAGAGCCTGGGCTGCATTGTGGCGGCGGTTCATCCACTGGAGATGGTTATCGTTGAAGCTCTGGATTCCCATACTCACCCTGTTCACTCCCAGACCTTTGAGAAAGGCGGCGAAATCCGGAGTGATGTCATTTGGGTTCAGTTCCATGGTGAATTCCTGAAGGCGCTCCAGATTGAAATTGCTTCTCAGGGTATTGCAAATACGTTCCAGCATCTGAGGTTCCAGCACGGAAGGAGTGCCTCCGCCGAAGTACAGGGTGTCTATTGCAGTGCTATCTGGTCCGGTATTATGAAATGTGTCATGCACCGAACTGTCACAGGAAGCTCCATGACGGGCAGTTTCATTGAAAAAATTGCGCTGCTGGTGGATTTCCCGGCAAATGGCGTCAACAAAATTATTCCGCAGGGAAAGCCTCCCCACGGAATAAAAGTTGCAATAAGTGCAGAATTTTCTGCAAAAAGGAATATGAACGTAAATTCCTGCCACTGCTTTTAGAAACTTGAAAAATGGTGAAGTCTCTAGCAGAAATCGCAGCAGGTAGGAGCAAGGTTCCTGTCGCCCCATCCGTTGTCAACCCTTGCGCATGCTGGCCAGAACTTGTTCTCCTTGAGCCATTCAAAAGGATAAGCGGCCTCTGTTCTGCTGTATTTATGGTTCCACTCGTCTGAGCAGCACTCAACAGCTGTGTGAGGGCTCATTCTTACAGGGTTGTCCTCTGCATCATATTCACCGCTCTTTATCTTTTCACACTCTTTCTTAATCTGCTTGAGGGCATCGGCGAATCTGTCAAGTTCAGCAAGCGGTTCGCTCTCTGTAGGTTCAACCATGAGTGTTTCGTGAACAGGGAAAGAAAGGGTAGGAGCATGGAAACCGAAGTCCATGAGACGTTTTGCTATGTCGGTTGCGTCAACTCCGTATTCAGCCTTGAAATGACGGCAGTCAATTATGCACTCGTGACCTACGCGGCCTGTTGCTCCGTGATACAATGTCTGGTAATCAGGTGCGCAGGCTGCTGCCATGTAGTTTGCATTGAGAATTGCTATCTGTGTAGATTTCTTCAGACCCTCGGCACCAAGCATCTTGATGTATGCGTGGGTGATAGGGAGAAGAAGGGCGTTTCCGTAAGGTGCTGCTGAAACAGCGTTCACTCCCTTGCCACCGCAGTCCTCGATTACAGGATGTCCAGGAAGATATGGAGCAAGAGCCTTTGTGCAGCAGATAGGACCAACACCAGGACCACCACCACCGTGAGGCATTGCAAATGACTTGTGCAGGTTGAGGTGGCATACGTCAGCTCCTATATAACCAGGGCAGGTGAGACCAATCTGTCCGTTCATGTTTGCACCGTCCATATATACAAGACCGCCGTTTGCGTGTATTGTGTCAACAATCTCTCTGATTTTAACCTCGAATATGCCGTGGGTTGAAGGATAGGTTATCATAAGGCCGGCAAGATTCTCCTTGTTGGCGGCTGCCTTCTCTTTCAATTCCTCAACATTGATGTTTCCACCTTCGTCACAGCCTACAAGAACAATCTTGAATCCTGCCATTGCGGCGGAAGCAGGGTTTGTTCCGTGAGCTGATGTAGGTATTATTATAGTATCCCTGTTTTCCTGACCTGTTGCCCTGAGATATCCGCGTATTGTTGAAAGGCCTGCATATTCACCGGCTGCACCTGAATTAGGCTGTAGTGAGCATGCGTGGAAACCTGTGATTACGCAGAGGTCGGCTTCAAGTTCCTTTATCATCTGCATGTAACCTTCAACCTGGTTTGCAGGTGCGTATGGATGAACGTTTGCAAGTTCGGCCCATGAGAGAGGGAGCATTTCAACGGCTGCGTTCAGCTTCATTGTGCAGCTTCCAAGAGGAATCATTGAATGTGTGAGGGATATATCCTTGCGCTCGAGTTTCTTGATGTACCTCATCATGTCTGTTTCGCTGTGATACTTGCTGAAAACATCTTCAGTAAGTATTGCGCTTTCCCTTGCCATGAAATTGTCCTGGCAGTTGTCTTTCATGCCGCAGCAGCAGTCAGGCTTTGAAGCTCCGAATATTTCAATTATAGCCTGTGCCTCTGTGCAGTCTGTAAGTTCGTCGAAACTTATCTTTACCTTGCCTTGCTCAAGATAGTTGAAATTGTAGCCTGCCCTTTCCGCACTGTCCTTGATGGCCCTTACATTGAGTTCCCTGCCGTTCAGACCGGTGATGCATATGGTATCATAAAAATGAGGGCATTCCAGAGTGTAACCTGCCTTTTGCAGTTTTCCAGCAATCTTGTGAGCGTAGAAGCTTACCTTTGATGCAATGTCCTTGATGCCCTGAGGTCCGTGATATACGGCGTACATTCCGCTCATGGTTGCCATGAGGGCTGTTGCTGTACATACGTTTGATGTGGCTTTCTCCCTCTTGATGTGCTGCTCACGTGTCTGGAGCGCAAGCCTTACAGCTTTGTTGCCCAGTCTGTCAACTGAAACACCAATGATTCTTCCAGGTATATTTCTCTTGTATGTATCTTTTGTTGCCATGTAACCGGCTGTAGGACCGCCGAATCCCATAGGAAGTCCGAATCTCTGTGCTGAACCTACGGCGCAGTCCGCTCCCCATGCTGCAGGTTCTTTGAGCACTGCAAGTGCAAGGAGGTCACAATATGCTGTTACAAGTCCGCCGGCATCATGGATCCTGGCGCAGAATTCGCTGTAGTCCCTTACTTCACCGTTGGCTGCAGGATATTGAACCATTGCTCCATAACAGCCTGCTTCAACTTCATAAGTGTTGAAATCGCCTGTATGTATTTCTATCCCCAGTCCTTTTGCCCTGGTCTTGAGAACAGAGAGTACCTGAGGATATATGTTGCTGTCAACGAATATTATGTTCTTGCCTGCTTTCACGGCATCCCTTGAACGCAGTTCATACATCATTCTCATTGCTTCTCCAGCTGCCTGTGCATCGTCAAGCATTGAGCAGTTTGAAAGATTGAATCCTGTGAGGGAACTTATCATTGTCTGGAATACCAGAAGAGCCTCCAGACGTCCTTGTGAAATCTCGGCCTGATATGGTGTATATGAAGTGTACCAGCTTGGATTCTCGAAAATGTTCCTTGAAATTACAGGGAGAACACCCGTTCCGAAAAATCCCTCGCCAATGAGTGAACGGAAAGGCTTGTTCTGTGAAATCATTTTCTTCAGGGAAGCAAGGTAAACGTTTTCTCCAACAGGAGCATCAAGCTTCAGGTCTTCAGGAAGCAGGATGTCCTGTGGAACCGTTTCCTTTGTAAGTTCATCCAAAGAATTCAGGCCAAGTTTTTCAAGCATATAGCGGATATCCTTTTCCCTTGGACCAATGTGTCTGTCTGCAAAAGTGTAAGCCATATATTAAATGTATTAAATTTTAATGTCTATTAGCGTTATATAATAAGCTAACAAATATATGAATTATTGTTTAGAAATGATTAACAAATTTTGCTTTCATTCTGTAAGCAAAAAGAAATAAAAGCAGCAATATTAACATTGTTGCAATTTTTAAGAAATTGGTAAACAAATTGTTACAATATAGTATTTTTAAAACAAAAGTAATGGAGGCAATGACACAAACCTTGATTAAACAGCGGTTATTCAGTGGTTTTTACAAAAAAATAAATTTTTTTGGCGAAAATGTTACATTTTTGAAAAATTAGTCTTACTTTTGAGGCTCAATTCAATTTAAAAGTGAGTTTGAGTCGTGCTGCATTCAGGCCTAACTTTCAAATTGAAAGAAAAACAGACAAAAAACCTACAAATTATTATATAATCACTTAATTTTTAACAAATGAAAGGTATTAAATTATTTTTCACAGCATTGTTCGTAGCGGCAGTATCTTGCGCGTATGCTCAGAACATACAAGTCAAGGGAACCGTTTACGATGATCAAGGTGTTGCCCTTCCGGGAGTTGCCGTTAAAGTAGCAGGCAGCTCAACAATAGTGGTAACCGACATTGATGGTACTTACAAGGTAAACGCTCCTTCATACGGTACCCTCGTTTTTGAAATGTCAGGTTATAAAGAGGCAACTGTTCAGATTCTCAACAAAGCGGTAATAGATGTTACCCTCAACGTTGAGACAGAAGTTTTGGACGATGTAATGGTTGTTGCTTACGGTACCGTAAAGAAAGAGTCTTTCACCGGTTCAGCATCAACCGTAAAGAAAGAAGACATCGTAAAGAGATCTGTAAGTAACGTATCAAAGGCGTTGGATGGTCTTGCTCCTGGTATCGTTTCTACATCAGGTGGTGGACAGCCTGGTTCTTCAGCAACCATCCAGATCCGTGGATTCGGTTCAATCAACGCTTCAACTTCTCCTTTGTATGTAGTTGACGGTATTCCATACGACGGTGCCCTCAACTCAATCAACCCTGCCGATATCGAGTCTGTATCAGTTCTCAAGGATGCATCAGCAGGTGCACTTTACGGAGCACGTGGTGCGAACGGCGTTATTATGATTACAACCAAACGTGGTTCAAAGGACAGAACACAGGTTACATACAGAGGTCTTGCAGGTGTTTCTTCACGTTCAATTGCAAGATATGACCTCGTTGGCCAGAATGATTTCGTAGAACTTACCTGGGAAGCCCTCAAGAACGGTTATCAGTACAACAGCGGTTATTCAGAGGCAAAGGCAAAGGCATTGGCTTCTGCAAACATTGGCAGCAATCTCGGTGGTCAGTTCTACAATCCTTGGAAGAACAAGACTTGGGAAACCTTGATTGATCCTAACACAGGCAAGATTGTTTCCGATGCAGTTTCAGCATGGGATGAGAACTGGATGGATGAGATTACAAACAACGCAGCTTTCAGAACAGAGCATAGTTTCTCAGTATCCGGTGGAAATGAAAAGACCCAGTTCCTCATGTCACTCGGTTACCTGTATGAGAATGGTGTCCTCAAGCACACACACTTTGACCGTTACAGCGGCAAAATCAGCGTTGACCATCAGGCAAAATATTGGTTGAAGGCAGGTTTGAGCGCAAACATGTCATATACATCAAGCAACCAGCCTAACAATACAAGCGGTTCATTTACATCAAACGCTTGGTATACAGCTCAGTTCATGTCTCCTATCTATCCAATGTACCTCAAGGATGACAATGGTGCAGATTTGCTTGATGAGGCAGGTAACAGGCAGCTTGACTATGGCGATGGCGCAGTAACACGTCCAAAGGCTTCCAAATTCAACTCACTTGGAATTGCTCAGGATGACTTCTACAAATATCAGAGAGACAACCTCTCTTTCAGAACAAACATCGACCTCGGTGGTGATAATGAGAAGATGGGTGTCCTCAAGGGACTCAAGCTTCAGGTTAACTTCGGTGGTGACTTCGTTAACCAGAATGTAACAAGCTACTACAACCCATACCATGGCGATGGCGCTTCACAGGGTGGTTCAATTGACAAATACAATACAAGGGACTTCTCATATACATTCAACCAGTTGCTTTCATACAACAGGACATTGGGCAAACATCAGTTTGACGTAATGGTTGGTCACGAGTATTATGATTACACCTATAATTATCTGTATGGCGGCAAGACAGGTGTTTATCCTGGTATATATGAACTTGCTCCTGCAACAACAGTTGACGGAACAAATTCATATCAGAACGATCAGACAGTGGAGTCATTGCTCAGCCGCGTGAATTACAGCTACAATGATAAATACTATTTGTCAGCATCCTTCCGTCGTGATGGTTCATCACGTTTCCACAAGGACAACCGTTGGGGTAACTTCTGGTCAGTAGGTGCAAGCTGGAGAATATCCCAGGAAAGCTTCATGCAGAACGTAAGCTGGGTCAACAACCTCACCCTCAAGGCAAGTTACGGTACAACAGGTAACGATAACATTGGTCTTTATGCATGGCAGTCATTCTATGATCTTACCTATCCTAACGCAGGTGCAAGAGGTGCAGTCATCACTTCACTTGAGAACAAGAGTGTAACCTGGGAGAAGACAGGCAAGTTCAACGTAGGTGTTGATGCTACAATGTTCGATGGCAGATTGAACGCAAGCATTGAGTTCTATTACAACAAGGTAACCGACATGCTTCTGAGCTATCCTATGGCAATGTCAACAGGTTTCAGCGGTTACAATGCAAACGTTGGTTCAATGCGCAACAGAGGTCTTGAAGTTACCTTGAAGGGCGTAATCGTAAATAACACCAATTTCTACTGGGATTTGGGAATCATGGGTGCATTCAACCAGAACAAGGTTCTCAGCCTTACAGAAGAGAGCAACCAGATTGTTGGCGGTTCTCAGATTATCAAGGAAGGCTTCCCTCTCTATACATGGTACATGTCAAAGGCAGCCGGTGTTGATCCTGCAACAGGTAAGCAGCTCTACTATGCATACGAGTCAATGGATGACAATGGCAATGTAACCGGCGAGTATATCACCGAGGATTATACAGTTGCTTCAAAATGCAAATATTTCCAGGGCAGCAGACAGCCTAAGTTCAACGGTTCAATCTCAACAAGCTTTAGAATCTTGAAGAACATTGACCTGTCAGTTCTTGCAACATATTCACTTGGCGGCAAGGTATATGAAAGCAATTACGCTCAGACAATGGAGCCTATGTACGTAGGTGACGCACTCAACAGAAACCTCCTCCGCCGTTGGCAGAAACCAGGTGATGTAACCGACGTTCCTATGATTGAGTTCTCAGGTGCTACAGCAAATACAAACCGTTGGTTGGTTGACGCTTCTTATCTTGCTATCAAGAACATAACAGTAGGTTATTCAATGCCAAGGAAATGGGCAGACAAGATTAATGTCCAGAATATCCGTCTGTATGCTAACTTGGATAACATTGCAATGTTCTGCCATCTCGATGGTATGGATCCTCAGTACAGTTTGAGCGGTGG
>JAZRWT010000110.1:0-8256 GCA_045599845.1 Candidatus Egerieisoma sp.
ACAGGCCACGGAATCTGGAGCTGGTGGCAGAAACAGCCAGTATACAGTTTGAAAGAGAAAACTCTTATAAGATTTGATCTTGACGAGAATCTGCGCAAGGCACAGGATCTGCAGAAACAGAGCGCAATGATTCAGGAGGCAATAAACAAGGGACTTCCAAAGACAAAAATCTCAAAGATTCCTTTCAGGATGGAGATGTCCGCTTTTGCACGCCACGAAGGCAGCCTGCCTGTAATAGGTGATATTGGAATGATATGGCCGGTATTTGCCAAGAGAGTTGCCGATGCCCTTGGAATCACTCTTGATTTCATGAGCTACAAGCAGGAAACAGCTGACGGCAAGGCAATGCGTGAATGGATTGTTGAGAATATCAAGCCATTCTCACGCAATAAAATGCAATCACATCTTGGTGATAAATAGCCAACTTTAAAGAATTCTGATGTGGACTTGCCTTCCAAGACCATTGAACAGCTTAACTAATGTTGAAAGTTGAACATCAGCTTTCCCATTTTCAATCCTTGATATATAGCTCTTCTTTGTGCCTATTCTGGAGGCAAGTTCTTCTTGTGTCAGTCCTGCTTTCTGGCGTTCATCCTTGAGTCTTTCGCCAATAATGAATGCATCACATTCCATTTCAAATTGATTACGTTCTTCAGTACCAATTTGCCCAAAATCTTCCGTAATCAGTTCTTCAATTGGTGTACATGAGGCAGGACACAGCCTAATTTCCGATTTCATTTGTTTTCCGCTTTTTGTTTAAAATACCTTTCCATTAAAACTTTTGCTCTTTTTATCTGCAATGCAGATGTCCTTTGTGATTTCTTATGGTATGCATTGAAAAGAATTACAAGATTCCATTCATCAAAGCAGCAGAATATTCTGTATGCATTGTTTTCAGCTTCAATCCTTATCTAAAAGAGGCCATCTACACCTTCTATTGATTTGAGAAACCTTGAAGGAATAATATCCACTAACATTATATATTCCAAAGTCTGGTATAATTTCTTCAATTCATTTCTTGGTAAAGTTTTTTTGAACTCTTTGAAATGATTCTCAAAAACAACAATGTATCGTTTGAATTCTTTTTCCATAACAAAGTTAACTAATTAGTTGACTATTGCAAATTATTTCAGGATTTCGCAGGCCTTGGTGCTTTTGATTCCCATATAGCCGAAATATTGTTCGGCAATGGTTCCGGTAACGGTGATTGCACTCCCTACGAGATGGGGATGGACCACCAGATTCAAGGCATCCCTGACAGGACCGCTTGGCAGTTCAACCGCAAAGCAATTATTCCTGTATCTTTCACTCATCGATGGTGCAAGAAGCAGATTGCTGTTTACAGAGAAAGGAGGACCTGTGCGGAAAGTATTTTCCTTTACATCGCCTCCCAGAATGTATCCGAAAACGGTGATGTTCTTCTGACCAACTTTCTCCTTTGCCTGCTCAATGGTGAGCGCACCTTCCGGAATAATGCTCCCTGGATTGTATCTTTCTGTTTGCCAGTTTCTTGTTGTGTCAATCCTGATTGAAAAATTTGATCTTGTAGTATTTTCAGACCAGTCAAAATTGAAGTTCAACATGTCCGCAGCGTTCAAATTTCGCGTAAAGAGCAGCGAATCCGAATTCTGAAGGGTGTTTTCACCGCCCGGGTATGCTGCTCTGCGCCTCAGATAAAATTCAACCGTGCCCGGTGATACATAGCAGAAGCGTTTTTCGTTGTAAGAATATTGTATGCCTCCGGCCATGTCCTGCAGGAACAGGCCGATGCCTGGAAAGTGTTTCTTGAAATCTTCTGAAAAATTGACTTTTATTCCGGAATTCATCTGCCTGCACAGCAGTTCAACACTGAATGTCTTTCCTCTCTCAATCACAATATCTTGTGAATCACCAACAATCTCATTGTCAAATTCAGGAACTCCCTGCTTCTTTGACAGCAGCATTATATTATAGCAGCCGCTGCTTACAGTGAATGATTCCGGCCTTCCGCCGTACTTTCCGTCATACACCTTCTTCCCATCCTGCGAATAAATGCTCAAAATGAAATTGCTGGTATCCATTCCAGTCAAGGACAAAGACCTTGAAGGACCGGATTGTGCGCAGTTGACAGGTTGTGCAGCCGGGTCATGAATCCTTACCGAAAAGCTGCCGGTGCCCTTGCCTTCTTCAGATGCGGGGCTTCCATTTTCTGCCGGTATTTTTGCACATGCAGCAAGGAAAATGCAGGCAAGCACGGGAATAAAGATGAAACATACAACCTTCGTTGCATTCGGATGTTCAGCTTTCATCCCGCTTGATATAGCGCATGAAAACTTGTACAATGCTTCTGTAAGAAATCTCCTTCTCATATTCTTCATATCTTTTTTTACTAAGTTTCCGCAACCACCGAATTGTCAATTGTCCGGCAAATGTACATTCCATAATTTGCAGAAGCCGTTAAATACACGTGTATAATCGTTTATATACGTGTTGAAATATATGATTTTTGAATTCTTCAGCCTGATTTTCTTCAATTATCAAATAGTTGCCATATTTTGTGTACATTTGGGAAAAGAAATATTATTGCTATGAACAGCCTTTATAAATTTTTTGCCTGTATGGCAATCGCTTTAGGAATTATGGGATGTACTGGAACAAAGACAGATTTCTGGGCCGGAATACTTGAAAAATATGCTCAGGACAACAGCGTTGACAGAATTTTGCTCGTAAAATGCGGAGACGGAACACATGCTTTTGCAGAATACTATACAAAAGTTGACGGAAAGTGGGAACTTCAGGAGTCCGGTACCGCCGATATTGGCAAGAACGGATTGGGAAAGACCGTTGACGGCGATATGAAGACACCTGAGGGTGAGTTCGGCTTCTGGCAGGCATACGGCATTCTGCCAAATCCTGGAACAGATTTCGAGTATATAAACGTTACGGAAAGCATCTGGGCCTGTGATGACGAAGGAGAGAATTACAATCGTATAGTAGATATTGATACAATAGGTCATGCAGTAAACGGTGAGCATATGATAGAGGTTGTACCTGACTACAACTACGGTCTGCACATCAATTATAACCCTGGTCATGTATATCCTCTCGGAAATTCCATTTTCCTGCACTGCAAGGGCAAGTTCCCTTATACTTTCGGCTGTGTTGCCGTTGATGAGCCTTTCATGAAGCGTATGCTTACAGACAAGGGAACAGCATTCAAAATCTGCATATATCACGAATGATATTGCTGTAATACCAGTCAGCATGGTAAACAACCTTATTTAAGGGCCCGGGTGATGGAAATCACAGAAACAACAGCCCTTATCCGCTTAGGGGTTAGTCTTGTGCTCGGTTTGAGCATTGGTCTTGAAAGAGAGCGTCACAAACATCAGGCAGGGGTGCGCACCTTCACCTTGGTATGCATAGGTTCAACTCTTGCTATGTTGGTTTCAATATATGTATGCCAGCAGAATCTTGACCTGCTGAACGGCGATCCAGGAAGAATTGCCGCTCAGGTACTGACGGGGGTTGGTTTCATAGGAGCCGGTCTCATAATGCAGAACAAGGACGGAATTTCAGGGCTCACCACCGCTGCAACAGTTTTCATAACGGCAATAATAGGCCTTGCCGTGGGTGCAGGAATGTTGCTGGTAAGTGCAATAGCAACAATTGTGGTTCTTGCTGTCCTTATGCTTTCCGCTGTGAAAAAATTGGATAAATCACGGCATAATCAGGACAAGGCCGGCCTTCGAGAACCTGAGCAGGAAGACAAGGAAACAATCTGCGAGGACGGCTGGCGTGACGATGATTGAATTTTGAAATATGAGACTTGTAATTCAGAGAGTAAGGGAGGCTTCAGTTACTATAGACGGCAAATTGCATTCAGCAATAGCCGGCGGACTTTTCATATTGGTAGGCGTAGAGGTGGGAGATACAGAGGCGGATGCCTTATGGCTCGCCTCCAAGACTGCCGCAATGCGCATTTTCGATGATGAGAACGGTGTAATGAACAAGAGTGTTGTGGATGCGGACGGTGAACTTCTGGCGGTTTCACAGTTCACACTTACTGCCTCCACCAGAAAAGGAAACCGGCCGTCCTACATAAGGGCAGCCGGTCATGAACTTGCCGTTCCTCTTTATCAAAAATACTGCGAACTGCTTTCATCTGCGGCCCAAAGGCCTGTGAAACAGGGTGTTTTCGGCACCGATATGAAATGTTCCATCCTTAACGACGGCCCCGTAACCATTATCATAGACTCCAGGCTCCGCGAGTAATCGTTCAGTTTATTCACCTGCTATTGCCTGGTCAAGTATTTCAGTAATCTTCTCGTCTGAAGGACGTGCCGCATCGCCATCATATATCACACCATTTCTGTCAACTATGATGAAGCGAGGGATGAAGCGTATGTTCATTTTCTCACCAAAGTCCTTGTGACCGCTCTCATCGAGCCAGTACTGAGCCCAGGCAGGTTTCTCCTCGGTAATCATATTAAACCAATCTTCCCTATCCCTGTCAACAGATACGCTGAGAATCATAATATTCTCATTTCCTTTGTAATGCTCCACGAGTTTTGCAAGATAAGGAATCTCACCACGGCAAGGACCGCACCAGGTTGCCCAGACATCAATGTAGAGCACTTTTCCAAAGAGGGAGGAAAGCTGGAGAGAAGAACCATCGGCAGTGAATAATTGAGTGTCAGGGAGAGGATTGCCTTTTGTGGTAGCCTTGAAGGCCTCATATATGCCTGAGTATTTCTCCACCAGTTCAGTTTCTTCCGGTACAAAGGCTTTCAAATGGTCCAGAAAACCGTAGTATTTCTGGTCATCGATATCCTTGAGCTCTGTGAATACGTTTTCTGCAAGATTTCTGGCAATGATTTTTCTTGATGCCTGGAAGGTGATTTCCTTGCTGCATTCATCCATGAAAGCTATGCCTGCCTGAACAATGTCAGGGTTCTCCTTGTCTTCTGAACAATTATAGGATTTCCAATTGGCCCATCTGCTTATCATGGCGGAAGTTATTGCATAAGGGTCATTAGGATCCACCGATTCCATGATTGCATTGTATTCAGGAACATCATAAGGCTCAATATCGTTTCTGTAGCTCTTTGATTCAAGTATCACAGCCTTTATGAAATTGCTCATGAGGTCTGCAAAGTGCGTGTGGTATTTGTCAAGTTCTCCCTTGTGAGAGGCTCTGAACAATGAGTCATTCCTGCTGAGCAGTGCCAGAGATACATCGTAGTTTACATTCGGCCCGTAAGTGCCCAGATTGTACTGGCCCCAGTAGCAGTAAGTGTTGTAGAAGTCTGTGAATATGCGGCTTTCCTTTTCAGTCTTTCCAAAATATTCAACCTTGTATTTGCCTTCGGCTTCCTTTGTGAACACCATTTTCAGAGTGTCAAGCGCATTGATTCTTGCACCATGAACATCTTCATCAACACCTACGCCAAGGTCCACGAAATTTTCAACGCTGTCAATCTTGAATTCGAATTTTCCGTCCTTGAATTCAGGGTTGACATAATTGATTCTTTCACCGGCCTGATATGTGAGAATCACAACTTCCGCACTGTCATTGTCAACTTCTGCGAGAAGCACAACCGGACCGCAGACTTTTTTCTCATTCGAACATGAGACGAGCGCCAAAATTGCAAGCGCTGCAATAATAAGGTTCTTAAAGTTTTTCATATGGGATTGTATGTTTTGATTTCCGATTTATATCCATAAGCCGAACAAATTTATATATTTTTTACAAGAGTTGTTTAAATTTGCATCACTATGGCACATAAACTATTCATACGCATTATTCTGCTTGCATTCCTTATGTGTGCAGGCCGCATTTCAATATACGCTCAGCAGCATACAGACAGTACCAAGTTCAGCATCTCAGGCCAGCTGAAGAAAATAAAGGAAATGGATTCACAATGGAAAAACGATAATGACAGCATTGCAGAATCCAGCACGAATATGGGCAAACTGATTCAGAAAAGTCTGAAACGTACGTACGACGGTAACTACAAGGGACTTGACACCAACTACATTTCCTTGCCGGAACATCCATTCCTTGTATCTTTCAGCTTTGACGGGCAGTATTTCAAACATGATGTGCATACTCCCAGTTCTTTCAACACCAGCAGGACTAGCGTCAATACTGATATGGCATACAGAATAGGATTGAATGCATCTTACAGAGGGGCAGGACTTGGATTCAATTTCACCGTAGGAGACAGCAAAAGGCAGTATATGTCCTTGACCTATTATCATAAACGTCTGGGTGTTGAATTCGTAATGCAAAGTATGGATGATGTTCCTGCTGTGTTTGAAAACGGCCGCTCCACCAATGCATCAAGCAACAATTTCGGCAATCTTGATATTTCAACCTTGAAACTGCACGCATTTTTTGTAATCAACAATCACAGAAAATTCTCCTATCCATCGGTATTGACATACAGCACGGTACAGAAAAGAACCGCCGGAGGATTCTTTGCATCGGCAACATATTTTCACAGTTCAACAGATGCAAAACGTCCGTCAGCTTCACAAACGGAAACCAGCAAATCCAGATTCAAGATAAAGAGTGACCATATAGCACTGGGCGGAGGATACGGTATAAACGTAGTGCCTTCTCAAGGCAGGATAGTCCTGCACGCATCGGTTAATCCAGTGCTTCTCATTTCCTTCAACAACACCACCGATACAATGGTGGGACCTATTATCAGACCGGTTAAAGCTGCTCTTCCAAGCACCAGCGCTTCATCGAGCCAAAGGCAGGGAAAGGCCGAGAGCAAGACAGACTGGAACTTCAACGTTCAATTCCGCCTGGCCGCCGTATACAATATAAATCAACATTTCGTAATAGGCTTGAATGCGTACCACGACAACTTCAGGACCAGCCATACCGATATGTTCAGGGCCTCCACTACTGAAACCACCATTTCAGCCAAATTCGGAGTCCGCTTCTAAAAACTTCCGTTGAGAACTACCTGAATGAGTCCTGATTTACTTCGAGCAGTAGGCCTCAATTCTTTCTATGGTATTTTTCACACTTGCGATAGTTTCAGAAGAATCGTACATGAACAGGAAGCGCTGAATCTCCCTGAGAAACTGCCTTCCTTCCTTGGTGGATGCTATCCCGGCCCAAAGTTCAGCCGCCCCTATCCGGTCCTTGGCCAGCAAGGCGGTGATCTTGTTGGTCATGGCCGGTTCCAGATATTGCTTCTTGTGCTCATGGAACATTTTGAAGAAGGTCAGATAGTCCTTCATATTCCCGTAAGCATGGAATATGTCCAGCGCAAGTTCCTTGTTTTCAATCTTTGCCAGCACTCCTGAATTTTTCAGCAGTTCGAAAGCATCGGTATAGAATGATAGTTCGCAAATCATCAATGGTTCATTCGCCATCATATTCAAGCTGTCAACAGGTGCTTTGCTGTAGTCGTTCTCATATTTTGCAAGAAAAGCCGCCGCTTCAGCCTGCCTTCCCAGAAGCGAATCTCCATAATCAATCCACTTGAGGTTTTCTCTCAATTCGCTGGACACAAGTTCCAGACAACTTTTAAGGTTCCTGGCTTCCTTGTTCCTCTCAATAATGGCGTTCCCTCCAAAAGTAATGAGAATACCAAGCACTACCGCCAGAAAATTCAGTATGAAGTTGTTGAACAATTGTCCGTTTTTCTTCTTTTCCATAATCGTTTTTATTTTTTGCGAAATTACTTTCATTCGCAATTATTTGCAAATATCACTTCTATTCGTGAACGAATGAAAAAAAGCAGGTCATTGCGGCCTGCTTTTCAAATATCCTTATAAACTGTCTCCGAAATCCTTTCGGAACTCCTCGGCAAGCTGTTCCTGCCAGTAACCTATTTCCTTCATTCTTCCAAAGAAGAAGCGGAGTACCGCTGGTTCTTCCGTCCATTCCAATCCGCCAATGATCCTGCGTTTGTCCCATACCCATTTCACGCGGTCCGCAACGTATTTGATCTGTGACAGTGTGAACACGCGGCGTGGAACGGCAAGACGCAGCAGCTCAAGTTCGGCAAAAGGCTCGCTGCCATCAGGTTCGCGCTGCTCAGACATTGTGCCACGCTCCATGCCACGGATACCTCCGGCAATGTACAATGCTGCCGCAAGCGCCGCAGCCGGGTACTGGTTGTGAGGAACATTCGGAAGAATCTCACCTGCGTTGAGATGGCATCCAAGACCTCCGGCAGGCAGGATTACAGGAATGCCGTATTCGTGAAGTTCCTTTGCCAGATATTCAATGAAGATAGGTCCCTGGGA
>JAZRWT010000111.1:0-39185 GCA_045599845.1 Candidatus Egerieisoma sp.
TCCCCTTGATTATTTATACCTTCGCCCTCTACCGACTCATACCAACCGAGGATAATCTTGCCGTTCTCCACAGAGAAAGAACGTGAATAATCATTCGTGCCTGCAAATACGTCATAAACATGAATATCGGCAGTATTATTGGTGTTGAATGTCCAATCAAGGAATCCATCGGGGGCATAATACGGATATTCTTCATATGATTCAGCCCAAGTGCCAATGAGATTGCCCTGCGTTACTTCCATTTTTGAACAGGATACAGCAAAAAAGCATATGCCTGCCAAGAATAATAATGATAGAGTTTTTATAACCTTCATGACTTCATAGAATTGTTGTTTCTGCACTTATAAATACAGAACAATGCAAAATGCGTCAAAGAAATCAGCTAAAATTTTCGGATTTATCTGAGGCGGAGAACGTGCGGGAAGCGGAGCCGATACCATTGCCAAGGGATGGGAATTCAACCATTGGCCGAAGCCACAGATTCGTGAAAAGTATGATCCAGACAGGGTTGAGTTGACATTGATGATAGGTCAGAGCTTTTTAATGGATAACCAGAGTAGTACTACCACAGATACTACCCCAGGCACTACCCCAATAGAGAATAAACAAAATACGCGGAAGAAGATAATCCAAATCATAAAATCAACACCGAATGTTTCTACCCTAGGCCTCGCCAAAATGTGTGGTATCACAAAAGATGGCGCAAAATATCATTTGACGAAACTTAAAAAAGAGGGGAAAATAAGATATTCCAAAGAAGACGGTGGGATTTGGATAGTCAGCGAATAAGATTCAAAAAAGCATCCTTGAGCTATAACTCGATATTTTCGGATTATAGCTCATTTTCTTTTTCCCTCACAGAACGCTGTCTGTAGCAGGATGTGTCACAATAGGCATCCAGAGAATGTGGTCAAATCGCGCCTGTAACATACTGTTTATTAGTTTGTTATAATATTCGCAGTACGTCAGAATCATCGTTATGTATGAATGACAGTAAGGTTCCCACAAAAATTTGCATAGTAGATTGTTTCAGAGGCATATCAATTACCTGCCACAGCTCTGATCGGCATTGCGAAACAGCGTTCGTAATAATCGAGGGTATCGGTATAGAATACACTGAAACACAGATCGACTGCATAATTGGGAGTACCATTTGCGTAAACGGGAACTTCTTCCGGATCGGTAATATCTTCTCCCTGAAGAGAGGAAGATCTGTAGTATCCCAACACCATGTCGTCTTTTTATTCCGGAGATTTTCTCTTACCTCTATCCTCGGGATTCTTCGCCTTGAATACAGCATATCCGCGAACACCGGAACCTTTGTAGTCGGTACACCATTGCCAGAAACATCCCGACACCAAATCACCGAATTCTCCAATAGTCGGCATTCGCCACGGTTCGCCGAGTTCCTTACGGGCCACATCGTCATTAAGCTCAAGCTCTTTCCTGTTGTCAACGGGACCATCGCCGTACCAGTATTCCGGAAAATCATCAGGAACATATTTCGTCAGTTGCAGTTCCTGTCCGTCCTTGCACCAGGCATAGGTACCCCAACTGTAAAATGATTTGGGCTTGGTCTCTCCCCAAGAGTAATATTTCCCATAATCGGCAGGGGCGGCTGCACTAATATTGAACTAAGCCCACTTTATACCTGTCCCCAAGTCTATCTTTTCTGGCTAAGGATGCGCCAATGTTGTAAAACTCTCCACGTTTCCGAACGAATAAGCCCTGTTGTACAGGACAAACGTACGGTAGAAATATTCTGTTCCGGGATTCAGGTTTTCAACATCAACAGAAAAAAGGCCATTCTCATCCGTATTAGGAGCATACAGAACTACAGTGTTCCAATACTCAGCATTTCTGATGAAAATCAAGTACCTGTTTACTGCATTTCTCAAAGAAAAAGAGGCCTACTGAAAAGGCTTATTTATAAGAATGGAACCTTGCTACAAGAACTGTAACAAGGTTCCATTTTTACATTGTTGGCTTTTTAGTAAAACCCCAATCTATGATTGATAATAAACTATCTCAACTGGAAAATAACAGGGAAGGTGAATCTAACCTTTACAGGCTTGCCGCTCTGCTTACCAGGAGTCCATGCAGGTGATGAAGAAACAACACGTACAGCCTCCTTGTCAAGTGAACTGTCAACGCCACGGACAACCTTAACGTCTGTTACTTTACCCTTTGTATCAACAGTAAACTGAAGAGTAACACGACCCTGAACGCCATTTTCCTTTGCAATTTCCGGATATACAATGTTCTTGAACACCCATTTTGTAAAGTCATTCTGGTCACCGCCCTGGAATTTAGGTTTCTCCTCAACGATTGCAAGAGGGATAGCCTCTTCCTCAACTTCTTCCTCTTCCTGAACTGCCTGAGGTGTATAGTCACGGATCTCAACACCTGAAAGCTTGTCATCCTCAATATTGATAACTGCATCATCAACGGTTACCTCATTGTCAACGATATCAAGTATGTCTGATACAACAGGCTCTTTTGGTACCTCTGGTGGTGGAGGTGTATTCTCAGTGGTTACAGGAATGATTTCCTCCTCTGCGATGATTGCGTTCTCGTCCTCGAGAGTAGAGTTCACAGCTTCTGAAGTGCTCCACTCAAATGCACCCAAGGTAAGGAGAAGAGCAACTATCAAACCAATCTCGGTGAACAAACCTTTTTTGTCCTCAAGATTTGCTTTTGGTGATTTCTTTAACTCCATAATATTGTGTATTAAAATTTAATGTTTGTTTATTTTCACAATGCAAAGGTAATAACTAATATACAGAATATAGAATTTCAAATCTTGCAAGCGGATATGTAATAAACATTGATTCAATGATTTACAAATTAAATATATTTATTAAATCTTGCACATTGAAACTCGTGGGAATCAATCATAAGAATTCCAGTGTAATTGACAAGCCTGTGTGAAATCCTTCTCTATATGAAACTTGAAAGTATTTCAATACATCTGTCCTTTTGTTCTATGAAACTGTTATGCCCGCTTTCTTGAACAATCTCAGTCCGTACATGCGGAAAATCTTCAATGATTGCCTGAATCTTCTCAGATGGATTGAACTTGTCTGAATCTCCATGTATGAAAAGAACCTTGAACCCTTCACCGGAAATCTTCTTGACAAATTCAGAATAATCCTTTCTGTAAATCATTCCCTTGATTGAGGCACATATTCCAGCAGGATCATGTGTAAGACATATTTCCTGTGTCTCTATAATTTTCTCATCGAACTTACGTAGATTTTCAGTCCTGTACATCTTAGGAATGGATATTTCAGCAATTGACTCGAGCATATCCTGACGGATCAGCTCTATCTCATGTTCCCTGGCAGCTTTCTTTTCCTCTGAATCTGAAAAAGGAACTGAATTCAACAATACGAGCCCTTTGATACTGAATTTCCACTGCGATGGTTCATTCATCCAATCCTTTACAATCTGCTGGGCTACATATCCTCCCATAGAGTGACCTGCAACAAGAACATCACCTGTTACCTTGCATTTGTCCAGAACCCCAAGAGCTACCTGTGAACAGAACTCCATGGTATTGATCTCAGGAGCCGAACCACTGAGCCCGTGACCAGGAAGGTCTATTGATATGACCCTGTATTTCTTTTCCAAAGATTCGCATAACTCATTGAAAATGTACAAGGTTTCAAGATAACCATGAAGGAGAAGGATGGTTGTTCCTCCTTTGCTTGTATCGTTTATATGAACAGGAATGTTGTTTGATGTTGCAAAAAATTCCATAGTTACTTTGTTTCTGTCTTAAGGACATTTCATGTCCTCTATTCATACTTCAGAACGCTAAAATAGAAATTAAACCATAGATTTCAAAATACGAGGCAAATGGTTATCTTTGTATGGAACCAAAGTTTGTCACAACCGTAACCAGAAGGGTGTTGAGAAAAAACGGGCAAGTTTTGGAGCGAAATCTTGACCAAACGGAAGTAAAAGACAAGAAACGGGCAAGTTTGGGGGCAAAAACTTGACCAAACGGGAGTAAAAGACAAGAAACAGGCAAGTTTGGGGGCAAAAACTTGAGCAAACGGGGGCTGAAAACAAGAAACGGGCAAGTTTGGGACAAAAACTTGACCGAATGGGGGCAGAAAACAAGAAACGGGCAAGTTTGAGGCAAAAACTTGACCAAACGGAAGTAAAAGACAAGAAATGGGCAAGTTTTGGAGCGAAATCTTGACCGAACGGGAGCTGAAAACAAAAAACGGGCAAGTTTGAGGCGAAATCTTGACCAAGTGGGTAGGGGAAGCAAGAAAGGAAATATTAAATAAAAGAAAACATATGATTATGAAAAAAATGGCTTTAGGCATGGCAGTGGCTGCATGCGCAATTATGCTGGCAGCTCCACAAACGGCAAACGCACAGAAAAGAATGCGTGATTATGGAATTGTTACAGGAGTAATGAAAACAGGCAAATGGAATGCAATTACCGATGTTCCGGGCGTTAAAGTAGGTCACGTTACAATAAACAATGGAGAAGGCGGTGACAAGAAAACCGGCGTTACTGCCATTGTACAGCACGATGGCAATATTTTCCGCAAGAAAGTTCCTGCTGCAATATATGCAGGCAACGGTTTTGGTAAATTGAGCGGAGTAACACAGGTCAAGGAACTTGGAAATATTGAAACACCTATAGTTCTTACCAACACATTGAATGTTGCCGAAGGTATAGCAGGACTTGTTGAATACACATTGGAACAACCTGGCAATGAGAATGTAAGGAGTGTAAACGCTGTTGTGGGAGAAACAAATGACGGCGGACTGAACAACATAAGGGCAAGATACGTAACCAAAGAAGACGTAAAGCAGGCCATTGTTAACGCAAAGAGCGGTCCTGTTGAAGAAGGAGTAGTTGGTGCTGGCACCGGTACAGTTGCATTCGGTATAAAAGGTGGTATAGGCACATCTTCAAGAGTGCTTCCAAAGGCATACGGTGGATACACAGTTGGCGTGCTTGTACAGTCTAACTATGGCGGCGTTCTTGAAATTGACGGAGTTCAGGTTGGCCAGCTTACAAAACATTACAATTTCAGGGACAAGATTCTTCAGGACGTTGACGGCAGCTGCATGATGGTTGTTATCACTGATGCTCCTGTTGATGCACGAAATCTTGAAAGAATGGCAAAAAGAGCTATCATGGGACTTGCAAAAACTGGTGGTATTGCTTCAAACGGAAGCGGGGACTATGTGATTGCAATGAGCGTATGCCCTGAGAATCTTATAGATGAGAACACAAAGGATCTCCATCCTACACTTCTTCACAACGATGATATGAGTCCTCTTTTCCTTGCCACCATAGAAGCAACTGCAGAAGCTCTCTGGAACTCTCTCTTTGTTGCGGAACCTGTGACCGGTTACAACGGATATCACGTTGATGCCCTTGACAACGAGCAGGCCGCAAAATGGATTCTCAACGCAAAGAAAGCAGTTGGACTTGACAAGATATACAAAGAGAACGCTAAAAAATAAGATTTATAGCACTGAAAACTGTCTTGAAAGCTTGATACGAAATAAAAAATAAGCGCATTAAATAACTATCGCTGTGGAAAAATATTATAAAAGAGGGTGGGGCATTGCCTTTATTGCTCTCCTCGTTGCAATGGTTCTTGCAGAGCCTGCGTACTGTCAGAAAAAGGAAAGGGGTTTCTACAAGGACATCTGGATGGATGGAGGAGTAAGACTTACTTCCAAAAAGGATCTTCCGGTATCACGTTATCTGGGACTGGAGATGGAAAATCTGCTGAGTGCCGCTACTAAGGACCTCAGTGCAAGGGATACCTTGGCCCAATCCAAGGTTGTGGTTGGCAGTGAAATGGATGAAAACGGATATCTGCTTTACCCCGATGGTGCTCCGCGTTTCAGAATGCTTTACTTCAACGGTGGCCTGGCTACCCAGCACGGACGCTCGCTCGGAGAAAACGGCAGGGAGAGAATCAGGGAGTTCATAAAGAACGGAGGAAGTTATCTTGGCTCATGCGCCGGTGCTTTCATAACAGGCATATACTGCGATACGGTTGAACAGGAGATTCGCAAGGATTATCTTCATATCTGGCCTGGTTACGGCATAACAACTGGAATGACAGACACTTATACAGGAATGTTCGTTCCTGAGGATTCTCCTCTCCTTAAATATCATGATTTCGGAGGTGATTTATACATAGACAGTGTATATCACAACGGAGGATGCTATGCCGCCATTGAAAACGGAGCTCTTCCTGAAAAAACTGAAATTCTGACACTTTACGATGCGGACACTATGAAACTGAAGCAGCCGGCGCATAGAAGGATTGCTTCATGGGCTTACAAGGCTGATGAAACATCGGGCAGGGTAGTGGCAGTAGGGTCACATCCTGAGAGTGCGGCTTATGGTGAAAGGCTTGACTATATGGCATCAATGGTAAAATATGCCATTGACGGCAACAGGGCTCCTCAGGTGAAGGCTGAACTTGAAAAAGCCGTTTCAAGACAGATGATTTGCAGTTACAGCGCAGGAAAGCCGGAATTTGCAAGAATAGGGGACAAGCAGTATCATCACTTTACCATTGATGTTCCCGAAGGGGTTGAAACACTTACGGTTCGTCTTGAATCCATTCCGGGAATGAAGGATTTTGACCTTTATGCACTTGCAAACAGCGGGGATTTTGCATGGCTGGATTGCGCACAGTACAGGAACATAAAGCTTGGTGTTGACAAAACACTGTTTGTAAACAAACCGAAAGCAGGCAAACTTTTCATATCGGTTTTCTGCGCAACCACTGTTGATACCAAACAGACTTTCTGGGGCACTGAATATTGCGGGCGTACCGATGTTCTGAACGGTGTACCATACATAATAACTGTTGATTACAAATAAAGCGTTCCTTGCAGCAACAATACTGCTGAACTCAAGGAACAAATGAATCAAGCGGACATACAATATTGAATGAACTTAAAAATAATGCAATCATGTTCAAAAGAACCATCACCTGCGTTTGCGCACTGGCAATGCTCGTTTCACTGAGCTCACAGGCGCAGACAAGATACAGCGGATACTACAAAGATCTGCTTATGGACGGAGGTATAAAGCTCAACTCTTATCCAGACCTCCCCGCAGCCCACTTTTTAGGCCTCACAATGGACAATCTCACCTCGCCCGATGATGAATTTACATTAAGCGACACTCTGGCTCAAAACGCCGTTTTCAGCGCATGTGCCGAGGATGAGAACGGATATATACTCTACCCCGATGGAGCTCCGCGTTTCAGGGCGCTTTATTTCAACGGTGGCAAGGCAACCGCACACGGGAAATCCCTGGGAAAGACAGGGCTTGACAATGTAAGGGCATTCGTGGCAAACGGAGGAAGCTATGTTGGAACCTGCGCAGGAGCTTTCATCTGCAGCAAGGGCACCGTACGCAACGGAAAATACGAAGATAACGAGCATTATCTTGGAATCTGGCCAGGTTACACAACAGGCACAAGGCTTGAAAAGAGTGCCACAGGCATGTATGTAGAGAAGAAATCACCACTGTTGAAATACTATGATTTCGGTGGAGACATGATGATTGACAGCGTTCGCCACAATGGTGGCTGCTATGCGCACGTTGAAGACAATTGCCCGGAAGGAACAGAAGTACTGCTAAGATATCAGGGCGATACATTGAGTCAATTGGCAGAATCAATACACAGGACAGTGAGCGGATGGGCTTACAAGGCATCTGACAGGAGCGGCAGGGTAGTGGTCATAGGTTCACACCCGGAAAGGATGACTAACGGAGAGCGTCTGGAGCTTTTCAGCGCAATGTTGCGTTATGCTATGGACGGAAACGGCAAGGTTTCTGTAAAGAGGGTTCTCAATGCAAATGATACGGTATTCATGACAAAGACCTGCCGCAATGCTCAGAAAGATGGCAACGATGAATGGAAAAAGAACGCACGCATAGGTGACCGCCAGTTCCATCACTTTGTTGTAAACGTTCCAAAAGGATGCAAGGAACTTACAATAAATCTGGGTTCACTGAAAGGCTGGGGAGATTTTGACATGTATCTGTTTGCAAACTACGGGGACTTTGCCTGGAATGACAACTCACAGTACAAGAACGTTGCTAACGGAATAGCCAAAGTGATAAGGATAAACAATCCAAAGGCCGGAAAACTTTTCATTTCTGTTTTCTGCGCAACAACCGTTGAATCCGTTCCAGGACGCAACGGTTTTGTTTACACAGGCCGCACCGATGTTCTCAACGGAGTTCCTTATACCATAAGCGTGAATTACTAGAAATATTTTTGATCTGTATCTAAAAAAGAAGCCGGCCCGAAGGTCGGCTTCTTTTTTATACAAGATAAGATTAAATTGCGTGGTTGTAATCCTTCTCTTTCTGAGGAACTACCCATGTCTGATTGTTCATATCAGTTGGCTTGATTGTAAGAGCAACAGCTGCAAACCAACTGCCTTTACCTTTATCCTCGCCTGTAGCCTGGATGCTGATACGATTGATTGTATCATTCCAACGTTTGATATTGAACCAGTTGAAACCTTCACCCCACAACTCTATCTTGGTGTAGAGTTTGATATGGTCAAGAAGCTCTGAGTCTGCAACAGTTGAATTGTCATAAGCTACGTCACGTCCTGTATTCTTTGTCATAGTTGTAAGGAGTGATCTTGCTTCTGAATACTTACCCTGCATGCAAGCAGCCTCTGCAGCATTGAGGTACATTTCTGAAAGTCGCATCAAAGGAACGTCTGTAATAGCTGTACCAACAACCTTGGAATCTTTTGCGAACTTGAACTGCATGTAAATGTACGGAGTGAAAGTGGTAAGAGGGAAACCGGCGTGTGAGTTAAGGAAATCCACATCCTTTGCATACTGGTATGCAAGGTCAACTGAAGCAGTTGCTGAAATCTTGCCGGAAGCAGCTGTATAGGAAATCTTCTTTGGAGATTCAGGTGCCTCACCATAGTAAGGATTGTCAGGATCCAGGAACATCTTCTTTCTGATATCAGTTGCAGGAATTTGAGTGTAAATCTGCTTGCTCATACACTTTGGATATGTACGGCACTGTGAAGCCTGAACATTCCATCCAACGTATGCTGCAAATGAGTAGTAGTAAAGGTCCTCCTGCTCGTTTCCAACAAGATACCATATCCACTCATTGTTTGCGTGGCAGAAACCTTTCCTGTATTCGTCTGTACTCATCAGAGAATATGATTTTCCATTGATTATTGCCATTGACATATCATATGCTTTCTGCCAATCCTGCTTTGCCAGAGCAATACGAGAATAGATTGCGTAAGCAACGTCAAGACCCATTACATCAGTGCTTGTACGATCGTATGAAGCCTTGTAGCAACTGATTGCCTCATCAAGGTCTGCATAAATCTGATCATAAAGCTGTGAAAGTGTGCAAAGAGGCATGTCACCTGTTGAGGTGTCGAGACGAAGAACAACAGCCTTTGATTCAGGAGCACCTGAGTCAACCCATCTGCGACCATAGAGCTGGCTGAGATAATAGTATGCATATGCCCTGTAAGTCAAAGCCTGAGCTTTGATGAAGTTCAAATCTTTAGGATCATCGTTGATCTTATCCACGTTTTCAATGATACTGTTGGCATTTCCTATTATCATATAATAAACGTGCCAAGGGTGGTAATCGTATGTTGAAGTAGCACTGTCGTGGTATTTACCGCAGATAGTGTTTGTCCAACCTGTAAGATATACTGTGAGCTCGTCACCTGGATACTCGCCGTAGTACAGCATTGTTGTACCCTGGCCGTTCCAACCCTGTGAACTGAACCACTGTTTGCGCAGAAGTCTGTTCAGACCGTTGATGGCCATCTTCATGTTTTCTGCTGACTCGAATACTGCAGAACCTGAAATACTGCTTGTAGGAGCTGTATTCAAATAATCCTTTGAACAGCCGCAGAGCAACAGAGCAAAGAGTGATATGAATAATATATATGTTTTTTTCATAATGTTCTTAGTGTTAAAGGTTCATTACAATGTTACGTTCAAACCGAATGATATAACCCTTGCTGTATTGAATCCAACGTCGATTGTACCACCCAGACTCTGCTGTGAGTTCATACCTTTCTTAGCTGTGAAAGTTGCAAGGTTGTCTACAGAAGCATTGAGCTGAATCTTGTTAAGGTTAATCTTGTTCACCCAAGCCTTTGGAAGCTTGTAACTCAAAGTGAGGTTCTTGATTACAACTGCATCACCGCTGTACTGGAAACGTGTTGATGTAGCGTTGATATCTGAACTGTATGTGTTGTCAACAACAGGGAAACCATTTGCGCTTATACGGTTTGCAGATGCCTCTGTCATACCAGCAGGAGCTTCTGTCCAAGCCTTGAGCAGATCCTTATGGTATGCATGAGGTGTACCTGAAGCTGTAACATAAGTCTGATATGTGTAGTCAACAACCTTTGAACCGAACTGGTAGGTAACCAGAGCTGAGAATGAAAGATCCTTCCATGAGAAGTTGGTTGAGAAACTTCCGAATACCTTTGGAAGTGCTGAACCTGACCAATCCTTCTTTGCATAGGTAGTCTTCATTACATAAGGCTTGCCGTTGATTGTCACAGCATACTCTTCAGGAACCACGGTTCTCTCATCTTCAGGATTCTCTTCTCCAATGTAATAATCTTCATTGTTGAGTTCATAGAGGCAACGGCCGGTCAACTGGTCAATACCAACATACTGGTACATCCAATAATCATATATACCGCCTCCCTCAACATACTTCTTTGTACCGTTTATGATACCTTCAGCTCTGTTCTGTTCAGGCAATGTGAGAATCTTGTTCTTTATCAAGGTTGCATTCAGACCTACATTCCATCTGATGTTCTTTGACTTATAAACATCAACGTCAACATCGAACTCCCAACCTCTGTTGGCAACTGAACCAAGGTTCATTGTCTGGGTTGATTCTGCAGAACCTGTAGAGGTACCACCGGCTGAAAGCGGCTGGTATACGTCAAAGAGAAGGTCCTTGGTGGTCTTGTCGAAATACTCAACGCTTACGTTCAATCTGTCAAGCAGACGGCCTTCGAGAGCAACGCTGAATGAGTTTGCAGACTCCCATACGAGATCCGGAGCTTCATTCTGTGTCTTGTAAACACCTGCTGCTCCAGCGTATGTATCCTTGTCATAAAGTGACATGTATGAATAGTAACCTGCTGAAGCATCGTTACCAACCTGTCCGTAAGATGCCCTGAGCTTGAGGTTGTCAATCCACTTGATGTCCTTCATGAAGTTCTCCTTGCTGATGATCCAGGTAGCACCTGCTGACCAGAAGTTACCCCAGCGGTTGTCTGGATGGAATCTTGATGAACCGTCACGTCTGAATGAAGCCTCAACATAGTACTTGCCATTGTAATCATACTTTGCACGGGAGAAGTAACTCTCAAGTTTGTAGAAGTTCTTGTAACCGTCACCGCTGGTTACGTTGTTGAAGTTGTCCAATTCATATTTACCGAAGAATGTCTCATCTTTCTTGTAAATATACTCATCCTCGTATGTGTAGTTGTAGTTCTCATGTCCGAGAAGAACCTCAACACTATGTTTGCCCCACTCATGATGCCAGTTGAGCAATTGCTGGAATGTATAATTCTTGTAGTATTCAAGGTCTCTTGAAGCACGTCCGTGGTCACCGTGGCCATCACCGATCATTGAGTTGGAGTATGTACGGTAGTTGCTGCTTCTGAGGCTGATGTCACCCTTCATTGAGAATGTCAAATCCTTGTAAAGCTTGATATCGGTTGAAACGGTGGCATTGGTTGTCCATCTCTGTGTTCTCTTGAGATCAAGCTCATTCTCCCAAATGGCGTGACGGGCATTCAACTGTGAACGGCCTCTTACACCACCATTATCGTACTGCTTTTCTCCGTTTGCATCAAGGATGTATGCTCCTGTTTCAGGATCATGAACATAAACAGGATAGATAGGAGATATGATCTGGCCGAAATACAATGGGTTCACAATTGTTGAAGTACCTGTTGAGATACCGTTCTTCTCCTGCATTGATGCACCGAGAACCAAACCTGCCTTGAACCATTTGGTAGGATTTACGTTAACGTTAGCACGTGCTGTCCAACGGTTGAAGTCTGAGTAATCAATCTGACCTTCCTCATTGAGGTAAGCTACAGAGAAGTAATAATTGCTCTTTTCAGATGCACCCTGTGCGCTTACGTTGTACTCCATACGCTGTCCGTGTCTTTCAATAAGATCATACCAGTCAAGGTCATCATAAAGAGGATTGAGACGCGCGTTGTAATTGAATTTACCATTGGCATCGAAGAGCTGGTCCTTAGGAACATTGAATATGTTGTAGTCTCCTACATTGCTCCAGAATGAATCCTTCACACTTGCAACTGCTTCCTCTCTTGTTGCTGATGCGCCGCTTGAGAGCTGACCGTACATCTGGCCGTTGAAATGAACCTGCATCCAGTCTGACGGACCAAGTTTGTCATAATCAGGAATACCTCTTGAGTAGATACCGTGATTTACTGTAGCGTTTACGGTTACCCTGTCACTCTTACCTCTCTTGGTGGTGATCATGATAACACCGTTTGATGCACGGTTACCGTAAAGAGCTGCAGAAGTAGCATCCTTCAACACTGTAAGTGACTCGATATCCTGAGGGTTGAGGTCAGAAATGTTACCGCCGAAAGGTACACCGTCTATGATGTAGAGCGGTGAGTTGCTACCGTTTACGGAACCCACACCTCTGATTCGGATGGTTGCGTCTGAACCAGGCTCTCCGTATGTACTGTTAACCATGACACCGGTAACGGTACCTTCAAGAACATTGGTTACACTTGAAATAGGACGCTGTTCTATTGCCTCTGCCCTAACAGTTGCAACAGCACCGGTAACAGACTCTTTCTTGGCTGTACCGTAAGCAACAACTATGACATCGTCCAATGCCTCTGTTTCAGGAGCAAGAACAACATCAATCTGAGCTTTACCGTTTACAGGAACAATAACAGTTGTGTAACCGATAGAGCTTACTACAAGATTTGCGCTCGCCGGAGCGTTAATCTGGAAGTTACCAAGTTCATCAGTGGTGGCAAGGGTCTTTGTGCCTTCAACAACTATTGAGGCATAAGGAACAGGCTCACTGCTTGACTGGTCAACAACAGTACCTTTGACTGTAACATTCTGAGCATAAAGAGCAGAACAGAACATTACGGATACAAGGCACGCAATGAATAATTTAAAATTCCTCATAATAAGAGTTTTAAAGGTTATTATTAGGTAAATAGGAAAAAAATTAGTCTTTGAGTTTTGCTGAAAGGAACTCCCTGTTCAAACGGGCGATGTTTGAAACGGAAATCTTCTTAGGACATTCCATTTCGCAGGCACGGGTGTTTGTGCAGGCTCCGAATCCGAGCTCGTCCATCTTTGCAACCATTGCCTTTGCCCTGCGGGCAGCCTCGATCTTGCCCTGTGGGAGCAATGCAAGAGTACTTACCCTTGCAGCAACGAACAACATTGCAGAACCGTTCTTGCAGGTTGCTGCGCAAGCACCGCAACCAACGCATGAAGAAGCGTCCATGCTCTTGTCTGCATCTTCCTTCCTGATAGGAATGGAATTTGCGTCAGGTACTCCGCCTGTGTTCACTGAAATGAATCCACCTGCCTGGAGAATCTTGTCGTATGCCCTTCTGTCAACTACAAGGTCTTTGATTATAGGGAAGCCTGCGCTTCTCCAAGGCTCGATTGTAATGGTCTGGCCATCCTTGAACTTGCGCATGTAGAGCTGGCATGTTGTAACTGCGCTCTCAGGACCGTGGGCCCTGCCGTTGATATAAAGTGAACAAGCTCCGCAGATACCTTCCCTGCAATCGTGGTCAAAAGATACAGGGCCGCTGTGCTGCTCCTTGCATCCTTTGCTGAAAGCAACCGGATCAATCTGCTCGTTTATGAGCTGCTCGTTCAAAATATCCATCATCTCAAGGAAAGAAGTACCCTCAGAGATGTTTGTCACCTGATATGTTTCAAAGTGACCTTTGCTTTGTGCGTCTTTCTGACGCCATACTTTTAAAGTAAAATTCATAATTGGCTTCTCCCTTAATTAGTCTTTATAATTACGTGTTGCAACGTGTGCGAATTCAAATTTAAGAGGCTCCTTGTGAAGTTCAGGTTCAACATCGGCTCCCTTGTACTCCCAAGCCGATACGTACATGTAGTTTACATCGTCACGCTTGGTTTCGCCTTCTTCTGTCTGCATTTCCTCACGGAAGTGACCTCCGCAGGACTCGTTTCTGCTCAGAGCATCCCTTGCCATAAGTTCACCTATCTCAAGGAAGTCAGCAACACGGAGAGCTTTCTCAAGTTCCTGGTTGAATACGTTTGTATCGCCTGCAACATAAACATTGCTCCAGAATTCCTTTCTCAAAGCCTGTATGAGTTCTATTGCCTTCTTCAAACCGGCCTCGTTCCTTGCCATACCAACATATTCCCACATGATATGACCCAGTTCCTTATGTATTGCATCAACGGTCTTCTTACCCTTTATGCTCATAAGTTTCTCTATCTTGGCCTTTACTGCATTCTCAGCCTCAACGAACTCAGGAGCGTTGATATCTGTCTTAGGCTCCTTGAATCTGCTTGCCAGATAATCTCCTATAGTATAAGGAAGAATGAAGTATCCGTCTGCAAGACCCTGCATAAGGGCAGAAGCACCAAGACGGTTTCCACCATGGTCAGAGAAGTTGGCCTCACCTATTGCATACAGACCAGGTATGGTTGTCATAAGGTTGTAATCAACCCAGATACCACCCATTGTGTAGTGTATTGCAGGATAAATCATCATTGGCTCCTGATGAGGGTCAACATCGTTGATTTCCTTGTACATGTCAAAGAGGTTGCCGTATCTTGCATCAACAACATCCTTTCCAAGACGTTTGATGGCATCCTTGAAATCAAGGAATACGGCCTTTCCTGTGTTGTTCACACCATAACCGGCATCACAGCGCTCCTTTGCAGCACGTGAAGCAACGTCACGTGGTACAAGGTTTCCGAATGCAGGATATCTTCTCTCAAGATAGTAGTCACGGTCTTCATCAGGAATCTGAGAACCTTTTATTTCACCAGCCTGAAGTTTCTTTGCATCCTCTATTTTCTTAGGAACCCAGATTCTTCCATCGTTTCTGAGTGACTCGCTCATAAGAGTAAGCTTTGACTGCTGGTCACCATGGATAGGAATACATGTAGGGTGAATCTGTGCAAAGCAAGGGTTTCCGAAGAAAGCGCCTTTCTTGTAGCACTGCCATGCTGCTGAACCGTTTGAGTTCATTGCATTTGTAGAAAGGAAATATACGTTTCCGTAACCGCCTGAAGCTATTACAACGGCGTGAGCACCGAAACGCTCTATCTCACCTGTTACAAGATTTCTTGCTATTATACCTTTTGCCTCACCGTTAATAAGTACAAGATCAAGCATTTCGTGTCTTGGATAAGATTTCACGCTGCCTTTTGCAATCTGACGGTTGAGCGCTGCGTATGCACCGAGAAGAAGCTGCTGTCCGGTTTGACCGCGGGCATAGAATGTACGGCTTACCTGTGCGCCTCCGAATGAACGGTTGTCAAGCAATCCACCGTAATCCCTTGCAAAAGGAACACCCTGTGCAACGCACTGGTCAATGATATTGTTGCTCACTTCTGCCAGACGGTAAACGTTTCCTTCCCTGCTTCTGTAGTCTCCACCCTTTATGGTATCATAGAACAGACGATATATGGAGTCATTATCGTTCTGATAGTTCTTTGCTGCATTGATACCTCCCTGAGCTGCAATTGAATGGGCTCTTCTTGGTGAATCGCTTATACAGAATACTTTAACATTGTAACCGAGTTCTCCAAGTGAAGCTGCTGCAGAAGCACCGCCAAGACCTGTACCGATTACTATGATTTCCATTTTGCGCTTGTTTGCAGGTGAAACCACCTTTATCTGCGCTTTGTGCTTTGTCCATTTTTCTGACAAAGGACCATCCGGAATGTGTGATATTAGTTTATCAGCCATTTGTTTATATTTTAAAATACGTATTTATATAGTTTCAATTTTTACTTTTGCCTCCTACTGCATATTAATATGCATACAACAAAGGATTTTACAATTTTAATCAATAATAATCAAATTAGCAATAATTTTGTTTTTTGTGTTTTGAACTTGTTCAAAAACTATATTAACTTTGACAAAAAACATATAAAAAGAAAATAATCAAGTAACAAGCAAGTTATATGAAAAAAATCATTGTAATGATGTTGACCTTGTTTCTGGCGGCATCACCTGTAATTTCAGAATCATATGCTCAGGAGCAGAAAGTCAAGCTCACAAGAGCAGAAAAGAAAGCCCTCAAGGAAAAGAAAAAGGCCGAGGAAAAGGCAAGGTTGGAGAATGCACTGAAGACATGCAACTACAAAATTGTGATAAACAGAATCTATCCTTCAGGTCTGAACGCCATAAATACAAACGATGGTTATTATATAAAGGTGGAGAACGGTGTTCTTGACATGCACGTTCCATACATGGGTTCATCCACAAGCGCCGTTTGGGGTGAGCAGAGGCAGGGTATTGATGTTGAGGCTCAGAAAATCACCATTACCAGCCAGTATTATGACAAGAATGAGAGCTGGATATATCAGTTCAATTTCATAAATGACAATATCAAGGACAACAACACCTGCACAATAGAGATATATGACAACGGCTCAGCCAACATAAGGGTTGAAAGCCACAGCAGGGATGCCATAATGTACAGCGGAGAAATTAAATTCTGACATGAAAATGAAACTCACTATCCCATCAATATTTCTTGCTGCATTGCTGGCAATAGGCTGCAGCAACAAGGAGGATAATCTGAACATTGTCCCAAAACCAGCAAGTGTTGAAATGAAAAGCGGAATGTTTGAAATACAGCCTGGTCTGGAAATAATTTCAAACAACGTTTTTTGTGCTGAATATCTCAAGGAATATCTCATGTATGCTCCCGGCATTGATTTGAACGATGCTTCAAGTGAAAATGGCAGGGGAATAAGCAGTGTTATAGTTCCTCTTGAGAATACGGATATATGGAAAGAATACGGAAAAAAGAAGAATTGCATTCTTCTATCCTGTGATGAAAATTTCAAGCTCGAAAACTATACAAATGATGAAAATGAGCCAAGCGAAGCTTATTCCATAAATGTAAACAGGAAGAATGTAACAATAAACGCCGCATCACAGAGCGGATTGTATTATGGAATACAAACACTGCTCCAGATGCTTCCAGCAGAGGTTTATTGCAAAAAGGCCGAAGAAGAAGCAACAGATAACTGGACCATTCCTGCAGCAGAAATAAAGGATTACCCGAAATATGCATGGAGAGGTTATATGCTCGATGTTTCAAGACAATTCTTTGACATTGATTTCTGCTACAAGCTTGTTGACTGGATGAGTGCACAGAAACTCAACAAATTCCACTGGCATCTTTCAGATGACAACGGTTGGAGGATTGAAATAAAATCACATCCTGAACTTACTGAAAAGGGAGCATGGAGAGGTCCGGGTGAGGTTCTTCCTGAATCATACGGCTCCGGCAAGAAAAGATACGGCGGCTTCTATACACAGGAGGAAGTTGCAAAATTCATCAAATACGCACAGGACAGAGGAATTGAAATAATACCTGAAATAGACATGCCCGGCCACAGCAAGGCAATTGTAAGCGTTTATCCATGGGCAGGTTGCACGAATCCTTCCGAGTTCGTAAGCGTGAACGGTGAAACAAAGAATATCCTTTGCGTAAGCAATGAAAAAGTATATTCCCTTATAGATGATATCATTGGTGAACTTGCGGAACTTTTCCCTGGAAAATACATGCATATAGGCGGTGACGAGGTCCAGTTCAAGAATTGGGAGGAGTGTCCTCACTGTCAGGCTTTTCTTAAGGAAAACGGATGGGATGATGAAAGGGAGCTTCAGAGATATTTCGTAAGGAAAATGGACGAAATAGTCTCAGCTCACGGAAAGGTGATGTGCGGCTGGAGCGAAATTGCAGACATGGATGTAAAAAACAACAAGGGAAGGAACGAGGATGAAATAAAACGAACTTTCTCGGATCAGACTCTTCTCTGGGCATGGAAAGAAAACACCAATTGTGTTGACATGCTCAAAACAGGTTATCCTGTAATCTTCCAGATTGCACAGTACAGCTACTTCGATATGAAGCAGTCTGAATTTGAAAGAGGTCATACCTGGGCTGCCATAGTTCCTCTTGAGAAAGCCTATGCAATAAATCCTGAGAAAATGATTGATTCACTATCGGTAGTGGAATATGGAAAACCTGCAAGTGAAAAGGAGAAATCCTGTATAAAAGGCATTCAATGCGGTTTATGGTGTGAACTGCTCAACAAGCCTGCAAGGTTCGCTGAATATCAGCTGTTCCCAAGAGCCTGTGCTTTGGCTGAATCTGCATGGACAAATGAGGCTGACAAAAATTATGAAGATTTCTATAAAAGAATGCTCAACAAGCATTTTGAAAGACTTTACAATATGGGTATAGCCTTCAGGGTTGAACCGCCTTTTGTTGAATACAAGGATGGAAAACTTATTGGCAAGTCAGACTATATAATAAGGTATACCTGTGATGGTGGAAGTACACCTGATGCTTCATCACCTGTAATGGATGGTCCTGTTGAAACGGACACACCAAATATATACAGGTTCGCTGCTTTCTATAAGGATGATCTCAAGAGCATAACAATGATGGCAAGGGACATTGCACCTGCAGAGTATCTCAATCCTGAAACAAGCATTGAAACATCTTTCAAGTCTGAAGTGAACGGTTTTCCTATGTCAAATATTACAGACTATGATTTCAATACATATTGGAGAACGGAAAGGATGGCAAGAAAAGGTGATTACATTACCTATAATTTAAATGAAGCTGTTGAATGCAGCAGAATAGTAATTGAAAGCGGTATTCCAAATATAGATATGTATGGCATAACTGACGGATATGCAGAATACACCTGCGATGGAAATACCTGGGTTAAAGGCGGTGATTTCATTGAAAATACAGCAATCATTGACAACAGAGAAAATAAATTGAAAATCAAGGCTGTACGTATAATTTTCACAGACGCCAACGATGGACTTAATGTAAGTGTCCAGGATCTTAGAATAGAAAAATGAAACTGGTGAAAAGCTGTTGAAAACTCAAATATTTATCAACATTGCATGTTAATAATTTTTGAAAAATAAATTTTGAGGATTGAAAACAATATGCAGATAAAATTATTTGAAGAAAGTGCAAATGATTTGTTAACAAAATAAAAATTTTTATCAACACTTGAAATAACAGGTTCAATTGATGAAAATTAAAAATGTTCAAATTTATATACACTGATTTTTAATGACTTTTATTGATATTGAAATTTGCAAATAAATTTTTCAACATATTAACAGGCTATTATAAACATCAAAAGTAAATTTTTAATTTTTTAATATTTATATGAGTGATTTTGATCCGAGGAAAATATCCGAGACTTCTGAAAAAGACATTGAGGGTTTCATCCGTCCGCATGAATTCAATGAATTTTCAGGCCAGGATAAAATTCTTCAGAATCTCAAGATATTTGTGAAGGCAGCAAAACTAAGGGGTGAGTCCTTGGATCATGTACTTCTGCACGGTCCTCCGGGGCTTGGAAAGACAACACTCGCAAATATCATAGCAAATGAATTGGGAGTGAACATGAAGCTCACCAGCGGACCTGTTCTTGACAAACCCGGTGATCTTGCAGGATTACTTACCAGCCTTGAAACAGGAGACGTGCTCTTCATAGATGAAATTCACAGGCTTCAACCAATAGTTGAGGAATATCTTTATTCCGCCATGGAGGATTTCAAAATTGACATAATGATAGACAAAGGTCCCGGGGCAAGAAGCGTTCAGATTGCGCTCAATCCTTTCACCCTGGTAGGTGCAACAACAAGAAGCGGCTTGCTTACTTCTCCACTCAGGGCCAGGTTCGGCATAAAATGCCAGCTTGAATATTATGATGCGCAAGTTCTTCAGAAGATAATATTGAGAAGCGCTTCTATACTCAATATAAAGGCGGAGAATGAAGCTGCTCTTGAAATTGCCGTGAGAAGCAGGGGAACACCCAGAATTGCCAATGCATTGCTCAGGAGAGTGAGGGATTTTGCACAGGTTGAAGGAAATGGAACAATAAATCTTGAAATAACCAGATATGCTCTTGATGCCTTGAACATAGACAAGAAAGGTCTTGACATGATGGACAATAAAATTCTTACAACCATAATTGACAAATTCAATGGAGGTCCTGTTGGAATTAATACCATAGCAACGGCGGTAGGAGAGGATTCAGGTACAATTGAGGAGGTTTATGAACCATATCTTATAAAGGAAGGTTTCATCCAGAGAACTCCAAGGGGAAGAGAAGCCACGGATCAGGCTTATTCCCATCTTGGAAGAACAAGAAACAGCATTTATAAGGATACTCTTTTCGAGTAAGTGCTCACTACTATTGAAAATATTTTCAATCATTTGTTAAATTTGCAAGACTATAGCAGTAAAAGATAAAAATCATGAAAAAAGAATTATTCAAACTTATTCTGGTTGCAGCCATTCTAATGGTTTCATCCGATATTTTTGCCTGCACATCGGCAATTTTTACAGGTAAGGTAACTCCGGACGGAAGACCTCTTCTATGGAAACACAGGGATACAGGTGAACTCAACAATAAAGTACAGTTCTACAAAGGTGAGAAATATGATTTCATTGCATTGGTTAATTCTCCGGATGCAGATGATTTGAAGGAAGCATGGAGTGGTACCAATACAGCCGGTTTCTCAATAATGAACACAGCTTCATACAATCTCAAGGATGATGACGTTGATGACAGCAAGATGGATCATGAGGGAGAAGTTATGTGGAAGGCACTTTCTACTTGCAGAACCTTGAAGGATTTTGAAAAAATGCTTGACAAACTTCCAAGACCTATAGGAGTGGAGGCTAATTTCGGTGTGATTGATGCCGAAGGCGGTGCAGCTTATTATGAAGTGAACAACAGCAAATGGGTGAAAGTTGACGTAAACGATCCAAAAGTTGCTCCTATGGGTTATCTTACATATACAAATCATTCATATACAGGAAGATTGAATGAAGGAAGCGGATATGAGAGATACACAAATTCAGACAATATAATAAAAACAGCCATTGCACGTGCTGAAATGATTACTCCTGAATTCATTTTCAAGAATCTTGACTGCTCATATAACAATGAAATACTTGGTATTGACCTTGTAAAGGAAAACTCCAAACCAGGGGAAGGTCTGCTTCAGAGAGGTACAGGATTCTTTGTAGATCAGGATTTCATACCAAGAAGAAGCACTTCCGCTATAATCATTGTAAAAGGAGTGAAATCCGGAGAAAATCCGCTCAATACTGTCATGTGGACAATGCTCGGTTACCCTGCAACAGCCACAGCAGTTCCTTTGTTTGTAAAAGCAGGTGAAAACCAGCCTGCCTATATGGTTGCAAGAGAAAACAAGGATGTTAAGGAATTTGACAAACTGCTCAAATTCAGAAATTATGAAATAAATGGGAAGAATGCCGTAATGTGTGACTATTCACTTCTTTTCAAGAAAGATATTTTCTGCATAAGCAGAGGAAACGGAAAGAATTATTTCAATTTCAACAAAGTTTACAATCCTTACGGAACAGGATACATGCAGATGCTTTCAGAACTCAATACAATAATTTTCAGGGAAGGAAGCGTTCTTGTTGAATCCAACAGAGACAAGGAATACAATAAGGAAGCTTTCAATGCCTTTTATCACAAGATAGGCAAAATGATAATTCATAATTATTCAGTATTGCTTGAAAAATAATCTTATAGAAATATTCTCGCAGAATCCCGCAATATCTTCATTGCGGGATATTCTGTGCAAGAGCGGTACTGAAAAACGCTCTGTATATCTTAAAGGACTTCATGCCAGTGCAAAATCATTTGCATTGGCTTCTTTGCTTGAACAGGAAAGTGGAAGAACGCATCTTGTAATAATGCAGGACAGGGACGAGGCTTCCAGAATATGCAACGATCTTTATAATCTTTACAACAAAGAAGAAATTTTCTTTTTTCCAGCAGTAAAGAGCCAGTATTCCAAAATTGAAAATATAAGAGGAGCCAGTTCAAAGGTTCAGCGCGGAGCAGCCCTTGCCGCCCTTATGGAGGAAGGACGCAAGGAGAACACTGTTATAGTAAGCTGGCCTTCCGCTCTTGAAGAAAAGATAAAGGACAGCAGGGAAATAAAGAAAAGTCTTTTAAAAATAAGCACAGGCGATAGTATCACCCATGATTTCATAAAGGAAGTATTTCTTGAAAGCGGCTTCAACAAGGTGGATTTTGTAACCCAGCCAGGAGAATTCGCTTTAAGAGGAGGTCTCGTTGATATATTCTCATATGGGAACGATTTGCCATACAGGGTTGATTTCTTTGGCAATACGGTTGAAAGCATACATATTTTCAATTACGATACACAACGCTCCGTAAAAGAAGTTTCAAGTGTTGAAATATTGCCTGATATAACTGAAGAAGCATCAGATTCACAAAATTCTTTCATTTCAATCTTTGAAAATCTTCCTTCAGATACAATAATATGGATAGACAAGCCTGAAACCTGCATATCCGCTTCATTTTATTCATATTCATTCAAATTCAACAGCATATATTTCAATTCCTGTGATTCAGCTTCCTCACCTTTATTTGACAAGGTATTGGAATTCAACACACTTCCTCAACCTGCCTTCAACAAGAATTATCAGCTTCTTGACCAGGATATCAACTCCATGATGGAGCAGGGCTATAAAGTTTTCATAAGTTCAGGAAACGAAAAGCAGTTTGAAAGACTCAGGAACATATTTTCAAGCATTCACAGTGAAGATTACACACTGCAGTCCTATTCGAACAGATTCGAAGAGATTGATTTTTCCATTTCAGGAGGCTTCATAGACAAGGACAATTCATTCTGCATATATACTGACCATCAGATATTCCAGAAATATCACAGAATAAGATTGCTCAGGGAAGTTGCACCAAGCCAGAGAATGACAATAAATGAACTCAATTCACTTACGATAGGTGATTACATAGTTCATATAGACCATGGGGTTGGAGTGTTCGGCGGCCTGGTGAAAACCAATGTCAACGGCCAGATTCAGGAAGCTATAAAGATAGTGTACAAGGACAACGATGTTGTACTTGTATCAATACACGGAATACACCGTATAAGCAGATATAAATCCAAGGACGGCACGGCCCCGAAGATATTCAAGCTTGGCAGCGGTGCCTGGGACAAGCTCAAGAACAATGCAAAGAGCAAGGTAAAGGACATAGCAAAGGATCTGATAAAGCTTTATGCTCAGAGAAGGGCGGCAAAAGGATATTCATTTTCTCCTGACAGTTATTTGCAGACTGCACTTGAAGCAGGATTCATGTATGAGGATACTCCTGATCAGGTGAAAGCCAATGCTGCCATAAAGGGAGACATGGAAAAGGAGTATCCAATGGACAGGCTTGTTTGCGGCGACGTTGGCTTTGGAAAGACAGAACTTGCCATAAGGGCGGCTTTCAAGGCGGTTGCAGACAGCAAGCAGGTGGCGGTTCTTGTTCCAACAACAATACTTGCCTTGCAGCATTTCCAGACCTTCAGTTCAAGACTCAAGGGTTTTCCTTGTTCAATAGAGTATTTGAGCCGTTTGAGGACTGCAAAGGAGATAAAACAGACTCTTGAGAATATAAAAAGCGGAAAAACTGACATAATAATAGGAACGCACAGACTTCTGAACAAGGAGGTTGTTTTCAAGGATCTCGGGCTTCTTATAATAGATGAGGAGCAGAAATTCGGAGTGGCGGCGAAGGAAAGGCTCAAATCATTGAAACTGAATGTAGATACCCTTACTCTTACAGCCACACCTATTCCAAGAACCTTGCAGTTCTCCCTGCTTGGAGCGCGTGATCTTTCAATCATAAACACACCTCCGCCAAACCGCCAGCCGGTTCATACCGAGGTTATAAATTTTGATGAGGAAATAATCCGTGAAGCTATCGTAAGTGAGATAGAAAGAGGAGGGCAGGTATATTTCATTCACAACAAGGTGGAGGATATAATGTCAGTAGCCGGAATAATAAGCAGATTATGTCCAAATGCAAGGATTTGTGTGGGCCACGGCCAGATGGAACCAAAACTTCTTGAACAGAAGATGCTGGATTTCATAGCCGGGGATTATGATGTGCTTCTGGCAACAACCATAATAGAGAACGGCATAGACGTTCCCAATGCCAACACCATTATTATAAACGGAGCCCAGAATTTCGGTCTGAGCGATCTGCATCAGCTAAGGGGCAGGGTAGGGCGTTCCAATATAAAGGCATACTGCTATCTTATAGTTCCATCCATGGCTTCAATAAGCGATGATGCCAGAAGAAGGATAAGGGCTATAGAATCCTTTTCAGATCTTGGCAGCGGATTCAACATTGCAATGCAGGATCTTGACATAAGAGGTGCGGGAAATCTACTTGGAGGCGAGCAGAGCGGTTTCATTGCGGACATGGGATTCGAGACATATCAGAAGATACTTAACGAGGCCATTGTTGAAATGAGGCAGGAAGAAGGAATGGACAAAGAGGAAGACAAGGTGGAATACGTTTCAGATTGCACCATAGATACGGATCTTGAACTTCTCATACCGGATTCATACGTTAACAGCGTTTCAGAAAAAATAAGGCTTTACAAGGAACTGGATGCTATGACAGAAGAATCACAAGTTGATTCCTTCATAAAGGAAATGGAAGACAGGTTCGGACCGGTTCCGCAACAATTGTATCAGCTTACATTCATAGTAAGGCTCAGGAAGGCGGCCATAAGCCTGGGTTTTGAAAAAATTGTGATAAAAAGCGGATTGATGCTCATATATTTCACAAAGAATCAGAACAGTCCATTCTACCAGAGCAATCTGCTTTCAAAACTCATGAATTACGTTAACAATAATCCTGGCAGATTCACTGCAAAACTTGAAAAAGACAAGTTTTATTTGAGGATAAACAAGATAAATAACGTAGAAAAAGCTTTTGATATTGTAAGTCACATGAAAAAAGCAGTATCTTTGTAAATTTATGATTGGAAAATAAGATTTACCAAAGAAATGAATTATTTGATAGACCTTGGAAATACAAGTTGCAAAGTGGCTTTTGAGGAAGATGGAGTCATTGGTGAATGCCATAGAAGCAAACCGGGACAGAACATTCAGAATTTCATTCTTTCAAAGGCAAAGGAAGCAATTGCTCAAGGAAATGAAATAAAGGTGATAATATTTTCCAATGTAAGGTTGAACGATGAGGAACTGAATACAGAACTGTCCAAGTTATGTGGCAGATTCATATTGCTTGATGTTGGAACCGCTCTTCCTCATGATTTGGATTATAAGTTCAATTCTGAAGGCTTGGGTGCAGACAGAATAGCCGGAGCTTTGGCTGTTGCCTGTCTTTTCAAGGGAAAGGACTGCATCAAGTTTGATTTCGGCACAGCCATTACAATAGATTTCATAGATAAGGAAGGCTCATTTACAGGTGGAAATATATCTTTGGGAATGAGAAGCCGTTTCAAGGCACTCAAGGTTTATACAAGGAGATTGCCATATTTGCCGGTTCCTGTTGAGGACATACCTGAGCAAGGTTTGGAAATTTATGGTTCCATGAGTGCCGGAATAGTTTTTGGCATTATGTTTGAGGTGGAGGGTTATATGAACAGATATCCCGGCAAGACATTCATTTTCACCGGTGGTGACGCTTTTTATTTTGCTGAAAAAATGAAAAACACCATATTTGCCTGCCCGAATCTGGTACTTATGGGATTGGCTCAAATTGCTGATTATTATGCGGAAAGAAATTAGTTTGAAAACAGTTTGTCTTACAATGGCGCTTTTCTTTGCTTCTTTTGTCCTTTACGGACAGAATGAAGACGGGCTCAACGTATGTACTCCGTATTCCATGTTCGGACTGGGTGAACTTTCAGGTGCAACCAATGCCACAAACAAGGCAATGGGAGGAATAGGAGTTGGATTGAGGGACAACAGATTCATAAACATCATGAATCCTGCCTCACTTACCGCAAGGGATACACTGTCTTTCATGTTTGATGTTGGTTTTTCACAAAAGAACGTAATGTCAAAGAATGCCTCTTCAGAGTCCGCATACAATACCGGAACAATACAGAGCATAGTATTCTCAACACCTCTGTACAACAAGTCTGCACTTGCCTTTGGTGTGGTTCCATTCTCGGATATGGGATATGACATTGAAACTTATGAAACCAATGCTGGCGTTCTGGCAAAATATGGAGACGTAATGTACAAGCAGTACGGAAGCGGTTCCCTGTACAATGCATTCATAGCAGCCGCATTCGATTGGGGCAAACATCTTTCATTCGGAGCCCAGGCCGGTTTGTATCTGGGTTCTCTTGACAGGCACAGTGACATCACATTCAACACCACGGAATCAATAAACAATACAAGAAGCTATTGGTCATACGAACCATACGGTTACAATTTGAAACTCGGCATGCAGTATCATACTCTGTTAGGAGAGAACAAGGACAAGATGCTTACAGTTGGCGCAACTTGCAGAATCTCTTCTGATTTGAAAGGTGATGACGAGGGATATTTCGTATCTGCAACAAATCTTGGAGATCTTGATACCGTATATTACTACAAGCAAAGGCTTACGGTGAATATACCATACGAATTCAGTTTTGGCGTTTCTTTCAGAAAGTTTGACAAATGGGCTGCAGGCTTTGATATGAAGTACAGCAAATGGAGCGGCGAATCATCTTTCTCCACCAAAGGTGTGAACGTTTCCTTGCAGAAAGCAGCATCGGCATGTGCAGGTTTTGAATTCACGCCCAACAAATATGATATAAGATATTATTTCAAAAGGATAACATACAGATGCGGAGTTTATTATGATCGCTCATATTTGAATATCAAAGGACAGAGCATAGACTCCAAAGGTGTGACATTGGGATTCTCCTTCCCTGTGAACAGGCTGAACAATGCATTCAATCTGGCAGTTGAAATGGGTCAGAGGGGAACCACTAGCAAAGGATTGGTGAAGGAGAATTACGTGAATATCACTCTCAATATAAGTCTGCATGATATCTGGTTCATAAAACAATTGTATCAGTAGAAAAAAACAAAACAATATAATAATAACTACATCTTACAAACTCATGAAAAATTTGAATAAAATTTTATTGGTAGCAGCGCTGATGATGGTTGCAAGTACACTTTCCTTTGCTCAGGGACGTTACGGCAAGGACAGTGCCGAGTGTGTTAACGCACTCAATTTCTACAAAAACTTTATGGATCAGGGTAATATGTCAGAAGCAAATTATCATTTCCAGAATGCTTTCAAGTATTGTCCTCCTAAAGTAAGTCAGAATCTTTTCATCAACGGTGCAAAGATTATGAAAGCGCTTATCCAGACTGAACAGGATCCTGCAAGAAAAGCAAGGCTTATTGATACTCTCATACTTATCAATGATGTCCGCGCAAGCAATTTTGCGAAGAACGCCATAAAGGCAAAAGAGGCACAGCTCAGGGATTATATGGCATACTATCCACAGGATGACCCTATTATCATTGACAAGATTGACGAGTTCCACAAGATGGCCGGAGTCAATATGAATCCTGATTTCTATCTTGCAGCTCTTGACAGGGCGGTTGCATTGTACAAGGCAGGTAAATTCACTGATGATCAAGTCATAGCAACTTACACAAAGTTCAGTCCATATATAGAGGAGCTTGTTGCTTCCGATGGAAGCGAGCTCAACCTCTCAACACAGAAGTCTTTTGAGAACATGTTCATTGTAAGCGGAGTTGCCAACTGTGACAATCTTGTAAAGGTGTTCGGACCTAGGGTTAACGAAAATCCTAACGATCTGGATCTTGCCAAATCCGTTGCAAAGATGCTCTCAAGCGCCGAGTGCATTGATACTGACCTTTTCTTGAGAACCGTTACAACCATGCACCAGCTTGAGCCTTCATATGCATCAGCAAAACTTCTTTACAAATTGTACAGAAGCAAGGATAACGATGAAAAGGCTCTTACTTACCTGCAGATGGCTGTTGAAAGTTCAGACGCCATAGAGGCTGAGAAAGGCTCCCTCCTTTATGAAATGGCAATGCTCTATTTCAAGGCAAAGAACAATGGCAGGGCTATCAGCTGTGCAAAACAGGCTGCAGATGCAGATGTCAACTACGCAGGCAAAAGCTATATGCTCATAGGTACAATTTGGATGCAGCTTAAATGTACTGGTGATGAAATGGACCAGAGAGCAAAATTCTGGGTTGCAACCGATTATTTCCAGAAAGCAAAGGCAACAGACGGAACTCTGGCAGATGAGGCTGACAAACTCATGTCACAGTGCCGCGTTTACTTCCCTAAAGTTGAGGATGCTTTCATGTACGATCTTCAGAACGGCAGCCCTTATTCAATCAGCTGCGGTGGCATGAGCGCTAGTACAACTGTAAGAACAAACAAATAACAACAATTGCGGATAATGCAGCGGGGGCTGGCTGGATAGTTTGTCCGGTCAACCCCTGTTGTTGTTGAAGCGGAATAAAAACAAGACTATTGAAGTCATTTTCATTATATTTCATATTTGGGGCATTGCTGTTGTTCCTTTTACCATCGTGTGTTAAAAGAGAAAAAAGCGGAGAGAACAGCGATGTGAATTCCGTGCCGAGGCAGGTTGTTGATAATATGTACTATGTTCAATCCAAGAATGGCGGTATGGAGGTGAGGGTTTCCACTCCAAGAATGGAGAGGTACAAGAATGACAGCACAAATCTTGAATATGATTATTTTCCACAAGGTGTTCATCTTTATGGTTACAATAAGGATGGAATGCTTGAGAGTGAAATATATTCAGACAAGGCCAGGCATACCGTGAATTATGAGAAGGAGATATGGTCTGCATTCGGCAATGTTGTCATACACAATTTCATAAACGAACAGATTCTGGAAACGGATACTTTGTATTGGAACGCTCAGGAGCACACCATTTATACGGACTGCTATGTGAAAATGCATTCTCCTGCAGGTTTCATGCAAGGCTACGGTTTGAAAAGTGATGAAATGGTGAGAAATGTGCAGCTGCTCAAACCATTTGATGCATACGGGCTTATTAACTCTTCCGATGCAGTGGCTGATACGGTGAATTTTGTGGGTCCAAGGCAGGCTGTTAAAAAGCTTAATCCATTGAAAATAAATTAAAGGTGAAAAATTGTTATTTTTTATTAACTTCGCAGTCTTATTCTGCATTGATTGAAATAACAGGAATATAAATTATTAAAACACATAAAAATGGCAGTTCTTGAAAAAATACGCGTAAAATTGGGTGTATTTATTACAGTGCTCATTGCAGTTGCACTCTTGTCTTTTATCATTGATCCAAGTACACTGGAATCAACATTGAGAATGTTCTCATCAAAATACGATGTTGGACGGATGAACGGTAAATCAATCTCCTACATGGATTTCCAGAAGAAAACAGATTTCTTCAACGAGATTTATCAGATGACCAACGGCAATGCCGATGCTGAGAATCAGGTGGAAATTGTGAACAACATGGCATGGGAGGATGAAATCAACAGACTTGTTGTAATGCCAGCAATAGAGAAGGCCGGACTGAAACTTGGATCAGCGGAAGTTACCGAGCTTACTCAGGGTTCCCATATTTCTCCTGTACTTTCCCAGAATCCTTTCTTTGTGGATGAGAATGGTAAATATGACAAGACAAAGCTCAGCCAGATGATGCAGATGTCCTCTTCAGACCAGAGCGGAAAGCTTGGCATGTATTGCTCATATATAGAAAAGACCATTGTTCAGACAGGTCTTCTTTCAAAATATTATTCAATGTTGCAGCATAGCCAGATAATCACTCCGTTGGAGCTTGAAAGGCAGCTTGAAGAAAGCAACACCACATACAACCTGAATTATACGGTAATTCCTATGACTGCTGTTGATTCATCCATAGTTGTTTCTGACAGTGAGGTGAAAGAGTATTACAATGCAAGGAAGGACAAGATGAAACAGCCGGCAAGCAAGGATGTTGAGTACGTTGTATGGGAAGTTGTTCCATCTGCAAGCGATATTGAGTTCGCTAATCAGGAAATGACAAAACTCTATACTGAGTTCAAGCAGGCTGACAATATGAAGAATTATCTTTCCAGAAATTCTGACATAGCTTACAACAGCATGTATTTCACAGCTTCACAGTTCACATCGCTCAGTGCAAGCATAGCTGATTTCTTCGAGAACAATCCTAAAGTTGGAGATTTCATGGAGCCGTTCCAGCAGGGAAGTGATTTCTATGCAGTTAAGGTAATGGATATAAAGAACCTGCCTGATTCAGTGTTTGTAAAGCATGTACTTCTTCAGGGCGATGACATACAGAAGGCTGATTCCCTTCTGGCTGTGGCCGGCAGAAGCAACAATGATTTCATTGCTGTAGCAGCAGCATGGTCTGCAGACAAGAATCCAAACGTTGAGGAAGCAGGTGATCTTGGTTGGATGACACAGCAGATGATGATTCCAGGATTGGAAGAGGTTATCAGCCTTCCTGTTGGAAATGTTGTAAAAATGACCACACAATACGGAACACATCTTGTAAAAGTTACAAAGACAACCGTTCCTCATAAGAAATATCAGGCAGCAGTACTCAAGAAAGAGGCAGTGGCCGGCAAGCAGACATACGCTGAGTATTATTCAAAGGCAAATGACCTTGCAAGCGCAAGCAACGGAAAATATGAAGCTTTCAACAATTATGTGAAGGAAAACAATCTTACCGTTTACCCTGCAGTCAATGTGCTTCCTGCTTCCAGAACATTTGCAAACTATGAAAGAGCCCGTGAAATAGTACGTTGGGTGAATGAGAACAAGCCTGGTTCAGTATCACCTATACTTTCACTTGACAACAAATATTATTTTGTAGTAGCCGTTACAGGTTCTCAAGAGGAAGGAACAGTTCCATTCGAGAAATTCGCACCACAGATCAGGCAGAATCTCGCTGCAGAAAAGCAGATTGCTAAAACAGCAGAGGAAAGCAAGTCAAAGAGTGCCGGAATTCAGAACATTGATGAACTTGCACAGGTTCTTGGAACAAGCGTAGTGAGCAAGAGCGGCGTAGCATTCAGTTCAACTCAGCCTCAACAGATAGACAGCAAACTGCTTGGAGCACTTCCAAAGGCTCAGAATGGCGAGATTTACGGGCCTGTAGAGGGTGAGATAGGTGTGATTTACTTTGTTATAAACGATAGCGAAAAAGGCTCGTTCATTACCGAAAACGACCTTAAAGCAAGGAAAGCACAGGAGTTCTCATACATGGCAAGACTTATTCCTTTCGTTCTTTCAGAACAGGCGAATATTGTTGATACCAGATATAAGTTCTATTAGGATATAAGGTTTGAAAAATTAAGGGGCTGACTTTCTAGTCAGCCCCTTAATTTTTTACCCCTGCTGCTTTGCAGCTGCCCACTAGGGCATGCCGATTCAGAGTCCCAGATTCCTGAATACTTCAAATGATTTCAAATTCACTTCCTTTCGGCCAAGAATATTCTGAATCATTGTTCTGGAATGTGTGTCCGAGCCAACAATCTCGTAATAGCGGTTCTTGATCAGGGTTTCTGCCCTTGCTTTGCTTTCCGGACTGTACATACCTGAAATGGAGCCAAGGTTCATCTGGAATTTCACCCCCTTTTCCTTAAGCTTGGCGTAATCTTTCTTGTCCATATAAAGATATCTTTCAGGATGAGCCAGTACCGGGAAATAACCTCGTGATTTTATAGTCTCAATAATCTCCCAGAAGTTGTATGGAGGGTTGTAAAATGAGGTTTCCACAAGGATGTGCATACCGCCTTCTCCAAGAGGTAACAGGTCATTGCTCTCCAGACGTTCTTCAAACAATGAATCCAGCATATATTCAGCTGCGAAATGCAGTTGGATATTGCCTTTCAATTCACCGTTCTGAGAACAATTTTCATACGAAGCGCGCATTTGGCCGAACCTTTCCCTTATTGCTTGTGTTGTGTTGGGAACGTCTGCCATTATATGAGGAGTGAACCAGAGGCTTTCAACCCCCAGTTCCTCATATAAGCCAAGTATTTTCAAAGATTCTTCGCAGCTTTGTACACCATCGTCCAGGCCGAACAGTATATGGCTGTGATAATCGGTTATACCGTTCATCACATTCCTATCTTTCAAAGATGCATTTTTGGTTCTGAACAGGAACATTATTGTTTATTAGTATTGTCAACATCTGCAAAAGATCCGTAATAGTCACTCTTCCTGCTGCCGTAATAGTTCTTACCATAGGCTGAGTGATACCCGTATTTGTAACCGTATCCATACCCGTACCTGTAACCGTATCTGCCTCCGTATGAAGCTCCGCCTGATCTGGATGCGTTGAGTATAAGACTTATGTTGTTCATCTTCTTGCTTTCAACAAGTTCCTTGAGTTCATCTATCTGTTTGAGATCCATAAGCCCGGCTCTTACTACAAACAGACATCTCTCTGCAAACGGTGCCAGAATCTGTGTATCAGCAAGCATGTTTACAGGAGGGCAGTCCAGGAATATGAAATCATAGCGCTGCTTTGCATCATCGATTATTTCCTTGAATATAGGACTGTAAAGCAACTCGCTTGGATTTGGCGGAACAACACCTATAGGAAGTATTTCAAGATACTCATTGTCCTTATATTTCACCAAAGTCTGCTTATAATCTTCAATGTTTCCAGAAAGAACATATGACAATCCCTTTTTAGGTGATCCCACATATTGTGAAGAGGAACCGTGCCTGAGGTCGCAGTCAATGACAAGGCATTTTTTGTTTCTTATGGCAAAAGCCATTGATATATTCATGCTCAGGAAAGATTTTCCACTTCCAGGGTTGAATGAGGTGAGAAGTATTGTGTGGCCTTTCTCTTTTTTGTCAACCATGAATTCTATATTTGCTCTCATGACCCTGAAGGATTCGTTCAAATAATCTCTCTTGCCCTTTTGCACAATCATTACTGCGTTGTGTTTCTTTATGTTGTCAACGCTCTTCCAGAATTGCCACCATTTCTTTTCTTTGTCAATAGAAACATAAGGTATTTCACCGGCGAAAGGAACTTTTATACCATCAAGGTCTTTCTTGATTCTCACCTTTGTATCCATCATCTCCCTGGCTACAAGATAACCTGCAGGCAATCCTATGCCCAGTATCAGTGCAATCAGGTAAATCATGTTGCGTCTAGGGGATATTGGAATATTGGAACCGTTTGCAGGAGCAATGATTCTTGTATTGTATGCTGTGAACGCCTGTGAGAGCTCATTCTCCTCACGTTTCTGCAGAAGGAACAGATAAAGAGCCTCTTTGACTTTCTGCTGTCTTTCAATTGAGAGAAGTTGCTGCGCCTGGGTTGGAGAGGATGCCAGCTGTGAATCTGTCTTCCTCTCACTCTGTTCAAGATTGCTTATCTGATTCTGCAAGGAAACAATGTAGTTGCTCAAAGAAGACTTTATAGCGCCTTTCATTGAACTTATGGTATTGTTGTAATCCTGAACCACCGTATTGGATTCACTGCTTATGGCAACAAGCTTGTCCCTTGTAATGACAAGGTTGTTATATTCCGCTATCTGGTTTTCAATATTGGCATTGTCAAGTCCGTTTATTGCAGGAAGCACATCGTTTGTCTTGATCATGTCCTCTATGAAATCCTTGAGGTAATTTGCAAGTCCGAGCGTTGTTTTTATCTTGAGCAATTCGCGTTCCGTGTTCTCGTTCCTGGCCATGTACATTTGTGCGGCGGCATTGATATCAGGTATTCTGTGGTCTTTCTTGAAAGCTGTGATATCGCTGTCAACCATTCCAAGGTCCTTCTCAATAATCATAAGACGATTGTTTATGAAGTGGGAGGTACTTACGGCAACTATGTTCTTGTCATCAACCCATTGTTCATTATAAACGGTTATCAGAGTGTTTATGATATCAGAAGCCCTTTGTAATGATTGGTCTGATATCTGTATGTCAACAACTGTGTTCTCTTTGCTGTTAAGGGCTATTGTTGTTTCCTTCTGATATGAATTCGTTATGGCTGCTAATTTGTGTTTTACAATTTTAATGAGCGATATGCGGGAATCAACGGGTTCAGATTTCATCAACGCCGAGAAAGGATAGTTTTCATTCTGCGTTATCACTATCCTTCCTACAGGAGTTTTGAGAGTGTCATTGAAATTTCCTTTTATGATATTGCTGTATTCAATGTCCGCACTTACGAAACTGCCCAATTCAAAACCTTTTCCTTCAGGGTTCAATTTCAATTCCAATGATGCTGCCTGTGCATCATTCAAATCAAGGAAATTGATTCTTACAGGAACATCCTTGCCATAAAGCACAGGGCTGTACCAGATATCGTAGCCATAGAATGAAATGTCCAGTCCCAATCTTCTCACAACCTCTTCCATTATAACAGGAGATTTCATGCAGACAATTTCATTGTAAACGGAAGAATTGTCCGTGAACATTCCAAGTTCCGCAATACCGCTTAAATCGTTGCTTATTGAATTGCCTCGTTTGTCTGATTTGAGAACAACCTGTGCAGACCTTACGTATGTAGGTCTGGTAATCTTTATGTAGAAGAATGCCAGAACAACACACAAAGTGATTGATATGAGAAACCAATACCATCTTGACAGGCACAAGGTTACAATATCAAGAATGGACAACTCCTGATTCTCATTCGGTTTTGTTTGATTCTCTGTCATATGAACAGCTATTTGTTAGCATTTACAATAAGGTTGGTAACAGTTACCAGGAATGATGCAATTGAAATCCAGAATGAAACGGAGAATACATTGTTGCCGTTCACAGTGGATTGTCTTGCCCTCATCTTGTTAGGTTCAATGTATATGATGTCTCCTTGCTGGAGATAGAAAGCCGGGGAGTTGAAAACGCTCTGCGCATTGCACAGATCCATGAGGTATGTGGTCTGTTCACCTGTAACAAAATCCTGTCTCAATATTTTTACGGTTCCTCTTTCTCCGTTTATGGTGAGGTCACCCGCCATTGATATTGCGTCAAGAACAGAGATATAGTCATTTGTAATGCTGTATCTTCCCGGTCTTGCAATTTCACCCAGTACGGAAACGTTAAGATTCATGAACTCCACTGTTACAACAGGATCCTTGAGCTCGTTAGATCTTATGAGGCTGTTCTTTATGAATTGTGCTATTTCGGTACGTGTCATTCCTGCTATGTGCATTCTGCCGAGTATAGGGAAATCAATGTAACCGTCACTGTCTATCGTATATCCGCAGATTCCGTTTTCTGCCGTATATCCACTCATATTGGCAGACAACCTGTTGGTTACTATAGGGAGGTTGTATATGATTGAAAGCTGAGGCTCCTTGCAACTTACAATTATTGAAATTTTGTCCATAGGTTTCACCCTGATTTCAATAGGGGTGATCTGTGTGGACAATTTGTCTGTTTTCAAATCCTGGAAATACGAAATACTTTTTGGAGTGGCGCAGGAAACCGCAACAATAGCAAATAGAATGTAAACAAGAATCTTAGAGATTTTCATAAAGACTTAAAGTTAAATATTCAATATGTTTGTATAACCCACAAAGTTACACTTTATTTTCTATTTATTTAAAAAGGGGCAAATATCTTTTGTCCTCAAATTTTCATAAATTTGTAATTTCGTATATATGCAACTGAATTTGAATATGGATAAACTAAAGAAAGTGATATCTGAAAGGCTTGACAGGTATATATCGGAATATCTGAGCACGAAAATAATATTCTGTCTTGATCTGGCCATGTCAATGGCGGCTACTTTCTTTTCCGCAACCCTTTCTCAATTGTGGATTCATCCGGCTGATTTCAATGAACATCTGGTATTCATCTGGTTAATCAGTTCAGGCTTGGCTTCCATTGTTTTCTTTTATGTTTTCGGAAGCTACAAGGTTATAATAAGGCATATAAACTTCAAGGATATATACAAGTTCGCCGCTGTTGCTTTTGTAAAAATGCTTGCCATTGTTTCAGTACTTTACCTGTGCTTCAGCAATATAGGTCAGTCACTGAAGTTCTTCATGGTCCTTGATTTCTTCCTTACCAGCTTCTCTTTCATAGCTGTAAGGCTTCTGATGATAGTTGTTTACGATGTTTTCAAACAAAAGCTTCACGAAAACAAGAATGTGAGCAAGATTCTTGTCTACAACGTTTCTGACAAGAGCATAGCCCTCATTACAAGGCTTCAGAACAGCGAACTTTACAAGATAGTTGGCTTTGTAAGCAGGTCAAAGAGAGAGAGCAGCCTGTATGTTCATGGGAATATGCCTGTTTATTATGTAGCCGATGACAAGGATTATGTAAAACTGGTTTCACATCTGGGAATAGGCGGCATACTGTTTTCCAACAAGGACGATGCAATGGCCGAGCAATATGGTCTGATTGCCTGTTCCCTACAGCAGCATCTTAAAACCCTCGTAGTTCAATCGATTGATGAAATTGACAACATAAATGAAATAGATGCCAAGCAGATAAGGGAGATAAGGGTTGAGGATCTTCTTCTTAGAAATGAAATCAAGCTGAATCTTGAAGAGATAAGGAAGGAGTTCAGCGGCAAGACAATAATGGTTACAGGTGCGGCCGGCAGCATTGGAAGCGAACTTGTAAGGCAGCTGGCAGGACTGAACGTAAAGAAGCTCATACTGTTTGACAATGCTGAAACACCAATGCACAGAATAAGGCTGGAATTGGAAGAAAAGTATCCGGAGCTTGATTTCGTACCTGTGATAGGTGATGTGAGACATTGTGAAAGGCTGGATTTTGCATTCAGGACATATCGTCCTCAGATAGTTTTCCACGCAGCTGCATACAAACACGTTCCTCTTATGGAGGAAAATCCTTGCGAGGCTGTTATGGTGAATGTGGTGGGAACAAGGAACGTGGCCGACAAAGCTGTAGAATACGGGGTTGAGAAAATGGTCATGGTTTCAACTGACAAGGCTGTGAATCCAACCAATGTCATGGGCTGCTCGAAAAGGCTGGCTGAGATATATGTTCAGAGCTACGGTCTGTCAGGCCGCAGCGGCGGAACAAAGTTTGTTACCACAAGGTTCGGCAATGTGCTTGGATCGAACGGTTCGGTGATTCCACTTTTCCGCCAGCAGCTTGAAAAAGGAGGTCCTATTACAGTGACCCATCCTGAAATCACACGTTTCTTCATGACCATACCTGAAGCCTGCCGTCTTGTAATGGAAGCGGCCGCAATGACCAGCGGCAATCAGATATTCGTCTTTGACATGGGAAAGAGCGTAAAGATTGACACGCTTGCAAGAAGGATGATAGAACTGGCAGGACTTGTGCCCGACAAGGATATCAAAATCAAATATACAGGTCTCAGACCGGGTGAGAAGCTTTACGAAGAGAAGCTTTCGAACAAGGAGAACACGCTTCCAACACCTAATGAAAGGATACTTATTGCCAAAGTCCGCGATTATGAATATGATGTTGCTTGCAAGTTTGTAGATGAACTGAACCTGTTGAGCAGGAACGTGGATATTGACGCACTTGTTAAACTTATGAAAGAAATAGTTCCTGAATACATAAGCAGGAACAGCAGATTCGAGAAATTTGACAAAACAGAAATACAGTCATGATAAATGTAAATTTAAAGAATGCACAGCAGTTCATATGTCCTCAGGCATATTCTGCATGCGTGAAAGAAGCTCTGGCTTGTCTGGAGACTTTGAAGAGCGGTACCGGAGCAGGTTCCGATTTCACAGGATGGGAGAATCTCCCAAATGAAACAGGCGCACAGGAACTTGCATCATATAAAGAGGTTGCCTATGATTTCAAATCATTGGATTATGTAGTGGTGATTGGAATAGGCGGGTCCTATCTTGGTGCAAAGGCTGCATACGATATGCTTTCAGACAATTTTTCTTCTTACAGGAAATGCAGCCGGCCGCAATTGCTCTTTGCCGGCAACAATCTTTCAGAAGAATACATGTGTGACATGCTCAGTCTGTTGGAGAACAAAAGATTCGGAATAGTTGTAATTTCAAAGAGCGGCACTACAACCGAGCCGGCGGTTGCTTTCAGGATACTTAAAAAGGCTCTTGAGGACTCAGTGGGCACACAGCAGGCAAAGGACCTCATAGTGGCGGTAACAGACAAGGCAAGAGGTGCCTTGAAGACCATAGCGGACAGGAACGGATACAGGACTTTTGTAATACCTGACAATGTAGGAGGCAGGTACTCGGTACTCACACCAGTAGGTCTTCTTCCACTGGCGATAGCAGGTTTTGACATTGAGGCCATGGTGGCCGGAGCCCGCAAGGCGGCGCAGTACTGCCTCAAGGAGGATGAAAGCAACCCTGCAGTACAATATGCAGCAGCAAGGAATACACTCTACAGGGATGGAAGGCAGGTTGAACTGCTAACAAGTTACAGACCCAACGTGAGAAATCTCACCGAGTGGTGGAAACAGTTGTACGGAGAAAGCGAAGGAAAGGAGGGCAAGGGTATTTTCCCTGCATCTGTTGTGTTCACAATGGATCTGCATTCCATGGGCCAGTACATACAGGAAGGTTTGAGGATATTGTTCGAAACCAATCTTGTAATAACAGACAGCAGGAACAGAATAATCATGGAAGAGTGGGAGGACAATTCAGACGGATTGAACTATCTGGCTGGCAAGAGCATGGAGCAGGTGAACCAAACGGCGCAGAAGGGTGTGAAAGAAGCTCATGTTTCAGGTGGTGTGCCTAACATTGACATTGAAACAGGCTCATTGAACGAAGAATCACTAGGCGAACTTTTCTATTTCTTTGAAGCGGCCTGCGGCATAAGCGCCTACATGCTTGGAGTGAACCCATTCAACCAGCCTGGTGTTGAGGCTTATAAAACTAATATGTTCAAACTTTTGGGTAAACCGGGATATAACAGATAATGAATATAATACTTCTTTCAGGTGGCAGCGGGAAAAGACTCTGGCCTCTTTCCAACGAAACCCGCTCAAAACAGTTCCTTCCATTGCTTCCATCACCGGCAG
>JAZRWT010000112.1:0-4968 GCA_045599845.1 Candidatus Egerieisoma sp.
AAGTCGTAGGCATTTGCGTTAACCTGCTCAAGATCCTCCTTCCTGTTGCTATAGAACTTGTCAAGATCCTCAGGTTTAGGAGCTGTGAAAGGATGGTGCATAGCGTAGAAACGGTTGGTTTCATCGTCCCACTCAAGAAGAGGGAAGTCATATACCCAGAGAGGAGCATATACTGAATTGTCTCTGTAACCAAGACGAGCACCCATTTCAAGACGCAAAGCGCCGAGAGCTGTCTGCATTTTCTTCTTTGCACCGCAAAGGATGAGAACAAGGTCTCCCTCCTTGGCCTCAACAGCCTTGGCAATCTCAAGAACCTTCTCAGGAGAGAAGAATTTGTCAACAGAAGATTTCACACCGTCTTCGCCCCATTTTATATAAACCAGACCGGCTGCACCAATCTGTGGCCTCTTCACCCACTCTGTAAGAGCATCCAACTGCTTGCGGCTGTAATTTGCGCATCCCGGAACTGCAATGGCTCCTACATACTGTGCATTGTCGAATACTGAAAAACCTGCGCCCTGAACCAGAGGAGTGATTGTATGCATCTTCATCCCAAAACGTATATCAGGTTTGTCAGATCCGTAATACTCCATTGCATCGGCGTATGACATTCTTGGGAAAGGCTCGTTGAACTCCTTGCCAAGAATTACCTTGAACATGTGCTTGATCATGCCCTCGAACATCTGGAGAATATCCTCCCTTTCAACGAAAGACATTTCACAGTCAATCTGTGTGAATTCAGGCTGACGGTCCGCTCTGAGGTCCTCGTCCCTGAAACAGCGCACAATCTGGAAATATCTGTCATAACCTGCAACCATGAGCAGCTGCTTGAAAGTCTGCGGACTCTGTGGCAGAGCATAGAATTCGCCGGGGTTCATTCTGCTTGGAACAACAAAGTCACGCGCACCCTCTGGAGTACTCTTTATAAGGAAAGGAGTCTCTATTTCAAGGAAACCTTTAGAGCTGAGATACTTCCTGGTTTCAATAGCCATCTTGTGACGGAGCTCAATGGCCTTGCGCAACGGATTTCTACGCAAATCCAGATACCTGTACTGAGCCCTTATATCCTCTCCCCCATCTGAATTGTCCTCTATTGTGAAAGGCGGAGTCACACTCCTGTTAAGTATTTTCACCTGCGATAGTATAATCTCCACATCGCCTGTTGCAAGCTTTGGATTCTTGCTCTGGCGCTCGGCCACAACACCCATGGCCTGAATCACATACTCTCTTCCAAGAGATGCAACAATATCGTTGAGTTCCTTTGAATCGTTGTCTGAAGCAACGAGCTGAGTAATGCCGTAACGGTCCCTGAGATCAACAAAAGTCAATGATCCCATTTTTCTTACCCTCTGTACCCAGCCGGCCAGAGTAACCTGGGATCCCTTGTTCTCCAATCTAAGTTCCCCGCAAGTATGAGTTCTGTACATATTTATGATATTTTAAATGTTTGTTCCTTAAATCAGTTGCGAAACCACAGCTTCCGCCAGTTCCTTGAATGTTCTGTGCACAAGCTGTGAATCGAATGCAGACAAGGCAGTGTCTGTGTTCTCGTTCAAAGCCGATGGCGCACCGGCGTCACCGCCCTCCCTTATGCTCTGTACAAGCGGAATCTGAGCAAGCAATGGAACGCCGTATTTTTCCGCCATCCTCTGCGCTCCTCCGCGTCCGAAGATATAATATCTGTTGTTTGGAAGTTCTGCTGGAGTGAACCAGCTCATGTTCTCTACTATACCAAGAATCTTCTTGTTCACGTCCTTGTTGCGGAACAGATTGATTCCCTTCTCAACGTCTGCCAAAGCCACGTCCTGAGGAGTGGTTACAACTATGGCTGAAGAAAGAGGAATGTCCTGGACCAATGAAATGTGAATGTCGCCCGTTCCTGGAGGCATATCAAGAAGGAGAAAATCCAGCTCGTCCCATTTTGTCTGCAGTATTATCTGCTTGAGGGCATTGCAGGCCATTGGACCCCTCCAGATGAGGGCCTGCGTTGAATCAACGAAATAACCTACGCTTATCCATTTTATGCCGTATTTTTCATTAGGGATGATGAGTTCCGTTCCTTCCTGAGCCTGAGGCATGAAGCCCTCGCTTGCTGTCATCTTTGGAATTGACGGCCCGTAAATGTCCGCATCAACAACGCCTACCTTGTAGCCTGCATTGGCCAGAGCAACCGCAAGATTTACGGTAACGGTTGATTTGCCAACACCGCCCTTGCCTGAGGCAATGGCAATGATATTGTTCACTTTTGCAAGCTGCTCGTTGCCCAGATCGTTTATGTTCTTTCTGGTAACTTTCTTTGCCCTTATGATTTCGGTTATTGCAACATGCACATTTCCAAAAGCATTGGTCAGGCGTTCCTTTATCTCGCTTTTGATAGAACCTGCCATGGCATCAGCCCTTGGAAATACCAGATTCAATCTTATGAACGCAGCATCCTTGTCTTCATTATCAATCTTAAGGTTCTCAACCATTCCCAGTTCAACTATATTCCTTTCGAACTCAGGATGCACAACCTCTCTGAGAATCCTTTCAATGTCAATTATCTCCACTTTTCTCTTACTTTTATTCAAAAAAAACAATTGTCCTGAACTATTTCAACGAGCACTGCCACCTCCAGGCACTGGCAAGCACTTCTTCAACAGGGGTGTCCGCACTCCAGCCAAGAAGCTCGTTGGCAAGTGAAGGGTCCGCCCATATCTGCTCTATATCGCCCTTGCGGCGAGGCCCTATCCTGTAATTCAATTTCACTCCTGTTGCTTTCTGGAAAGCCTCCACAAGCTCAAGGACGCTCAGTCCCTTTCCTGTTCCCAGATTGAAATATTCCATTCTGTAACGTCCTTCCGGTTTTGCAAACAAACGGTCTATTGCCTTTACGTGAGCCTTTGCAAGATCAACAACATAAATATAATCCCTTATGCAGCTGCCATCGGGTGTATTGTAATCATTGCCGAACACGGTAAGGCATTCGCGTATCCCTGCCGCTGTCTGGGTTATGTATGGAACCAGATTGTTAGGCACTCCGTTAGGAAGTTCACCTATCCTTGCGCTTGGATGAGCCCCTATTGGGTTGAAATACCTCAACGCAATCACACTCAAATCCTGATAAGCCTTCACGCTGTCCCACAGAATTTCCTCAGCCATCTGTTTTGTCCTGCCGTATGGAGACTCAGCCGGTTGAAGCGGTGCACATTCCTTTATAGGAAGGTTTTCCATTGAAGGCTGACCATAAACGGTTGCAGATGATGAGAACACTATATTGGCTCCTTTTGGAGCAGGAACGCCTTCCAGACCTATCTCCTCCCCTTTTCCGCTGCACAGAGCTATGAGGTTCACCAAGGAACGTATGTTGTTGTTGAAATATTTCAAAGGCTGCTGGGTGCTCTCGCCAACCGCCTTGAATGCTGCAAAATGAATGGCCGCCTCTATATCGGGATATTTCTCGAACACTTTTGCAAATTCAGCAGGATTCGAGCAGTCAACTTCCATGAAATCAATGGCCGTACCTGCAATGGACTTTATTCCGTCAAGCACCTTGGCAGTTGAGTTGGAGAAATTATCAACGCCTGTCACCTTGTATCCTGCATTTATGAGTTCAACAGCGGTATGTGATCCAATGTATCCGGTTGCTCCGGTAAGCAGCACTCTTCTTGCCATATCAGAATGTTTTTATTTATTTTTCCGTTTTATTCTCAGAATCCCAGTCATATGGAAATCTCTCTATATCCTCTTCAACAAGCATGTCACCTGTCTGCACCTCAATGAAAGTGAGGTCTGTCAAGGCCTTCACGGAATGATACTGTTCCTTGTTTATGTTTATGACATCACCTCTGGTAACTTTGCTCAGCTTTCCATCAATAACCAGCAAACCTTCACCGTTAATGAAAGTCCATACCTCATTCCTGTGATGATGTATCTGATAACTTATGTTCTTGCCTGCTGTAAGTGTTATGGTTTTTGTCAATGCCTTGAAACCGTCCGGATATTGCACGCTGTCAATCACCTTGTATGTTCCCCAACGTCTTTCCTCATACATAGGACGGTCTGAAAGATTCTCAACCTTGCTCTTTATACCCTCGCTCCTTTCCTTTGAACATACAAGTATTCCGTTAGGCGATGCTGCAACTATTGCGTCCTTCATTCCGTCAACGAATATAGGAATGCCCAGCTCGTTGATTACATGTGTGTTGTCATTGCTTTCTCCAAGATGCGCATTTCCTATGGCATGGGAAGGTATCTCTTCCGTAAGGGTGTTCCAGGTTCCTAAATCCTTCCAGAAACCTGTGAAAGGCACCATTGCCACATTGCTTTCCTTTTCTGCAACCTGATAGTCAAAGCTTATTTTTGGGAAACTGTTGTAGTGTGAATGTATGAAATTGAAATCCGCAGCTTCCAGCTTGATGAATTTCTCGATTATGTCAAGCATATATCCCAGCTTGAAGGCAAAAACTCCACCGTTCCAGAGAGCCTTTTCAGCCAGAAGATTCACAGCCACCTCAACGGAAGGCTTTTCCGTGAACCGGCCCACCTTTATAATATCTTTTTCCACAGCGATGGTTTCAGAAGATGCCGGCACAACATAGCCGAACTTTTCACTCGGATATGAAGGGGTGATGCCCATGAGCACAAGTGATGCGGCATCCTCTTCAATGGCCCTGGCCATTTTGGAAATTGTGTTGAAATATCCGGCTTCCGTATAAGGGTCACAAGGCATCACAATTACCGTTTCGTTCCTGCTGCAACGCTGCTCGAGATACAAATGCGAGCAGCTCAGGGCAATTGCCGGGAAAGTGTCTCTCCTGCAAGGCTCGGTAACCACTTTCACATTCTCACCCAACTGGTTTATTATAATATCCTTCTGTGAAACATTGGTTGCTATTGTAATGCTTGTTCCCGCCAGAGGGGATTCATTTATCTGCCTCAGAACGCGCTGGACCATTGATTCCATACCGCCTGCCGGTGATGGAAGCA
>JAZRWT010000113.1:0-3079 GCA_045599845.1 Candidatus Egerieisoma sp.
CTTGATTTCCGGACGTCCCAGAAGGTCCTCTATCTTCACTCCACGTATTCCACCCTTCGCTACTTTTCCGCCAACTACTTCATCAACAAGCGGAGTGATGAGGGTTTTAACATTGTTGCCTGAGCAGTACTTAACAAGTCCGTTTTCTTCAGCCTTAACATCTTCCACTGTAGTGAAAAGCACAGCATGGAGGGAAAGATTTCCCGCTATTCTTCTGAAGTCCGCCTCACCTTTGTAAGTAAGGACAGGATAGCCGGCAAGTTTGAGATTCTTATAGCTCTGGTCCTGAGTTATGAATCCCAACAGGCGATAGTGTTTTGAATTGCTGAAGCGGGAAATGGAGGCAACTGCCCTGTCTGAAGTGCCGTACACAAGTATCCTGTGCTTATGGCTCAAATCGCTGACCTTTGACCTGTAATAGCAGTAAAGGTCAAACATTATGAAGCGCACGCTCAGTACCAGCACAACCGATAGCATGAAGTTTGCAACAAGGGCAAAGAACACTGATTTGTTGAATATGCAGGCAACTGACATAAGTATTCCAAGCAAGACGTTGGAACACAGTATTACAAACACATACTTGCGGACATCCCTCAATGTAAAGTGTCTCACTATTACATTGTAGGTCTTGAACATGCACATCAATAAAACGGAAATCACCAGATTTCCGCCGCACCACCAGGAAGCGAAAGCGGTGGAACAATAATCAGTTGTAGTTAAAAAATCAAGAACAGCCAGTGCTATGACACTCGATGCCAGCGATGTGGCAACATCCAGTGCTAGAATCAGCTTTGCGCTCAAATATTCCGATACGTACTTTGTAATGTTTATCATCAGGGTAAAAATTTACCCCCCCCCCATAATAATTAAACAATTGTAATTCAATTATTTATAAAGAGGGACGATTGTTAGACTCTCTCAATAAGTTCCGGCTTGATATAGCAGGTGGCAACTGCTGTGAAATCATTTATTGCAACCACAAGGCGGCGGTCTCCTTTTATCCGCTTTATCACGCCTTCCACGCCCTTGAAAATTCCGTCCTTTACACGCACCCTGTCTCCCTGCAACAATTTTTCACTTACTCTGCCAAGAGATATCAATTCGTCTGAAGCAGAAGTTACCAGAATGAAATTGTTCATTTCCCTTTCAGGAATGGGCTCGGGAGCTTTGCGCTCAGCGTTGAGATAGAAATAGATTTTGCCCCAGAATGTGGACAAGAGGTAGGTGGTATATTGCATTGTGCAACGCATGAACAATATCCCACTGGCATGTTTTGTTTTATAGCAACGGATGCCGTCCAAGGCAAGACGATTGTTGATTATTGAGCCACCGGTACTAATCCTGGCGGCAAACCAACATTCTTCTATTTTGGAAACTTCATTCATTAGCTCTCAACAAGGCACAGAAAAACCTCCCGTCCATCAAGCCCAAAAATTTTCGGACGGGTATAGCTGCGATTATTGGTTTCATTCCAACACGTAATTTCCGTCCTTATCCAAGCAACTTCAACTACAATCGCCGCACACCATGATGCAACAGGTGCAAGAAGGGTTTCAAGTGTGCAAAAATCAAGTACGAAGTTAATAAAAATAAAGCAAAGAAAAGAAAAGAAAATCAAGCAATGAAAAAGATGAGCGTCCTGTGCTCAAGGCAGACATGAACGCAAGATACAGGAATTGTTATTGGAAAAGATAGACCTTATCTCCGCGGCGCACTTTCACAAGCTCCATGTTTTCAGAGCATTCGCATCCCTGATTGCATGCGGCCGCAGACTGGACCGCACCCGGAACGGCAATGCTGCACACCTCTCCTTTTGAAACACTCTCCACTGGCTTCAATTCGGCACGTATCTCGGAAACCTTCATCTCCACAACACCGCTTGAAGGGCCTATGATAAGTATATTGTCACCCACTTTCATCTCTCCGCTTTCCATGGTCACCTCAGCAACCCCGAGTTTGGAGAAGAAATTGGTAATTTTTCCTATGTAAACCTTCTTTACCTGTGACTTGTTTCCATAAACCTCGCTCCATTCTCCCAGCTTAGCACCCTGATAGTATCCGTCCCAGAATCCTCTGTTGAACACCATTGAAAGCCTTTCCTTCAAGGAAGCCGCAAGCTCCGGCGTAAAAGTCCCCGCCTGAACATGCTTTGCCGCAGTTGAATAGGCTTCGGTCACAATGCGCACATACTCAGCACTCCTGGCCCTTCCCTCAATCTTGAACACGGAAACACCTGCATCAATCATCTTGTCCATGAACTCCACCGTGCACAGATCCTTTGGAGACATTATCCATTTGTTGTCTATCTCCAGTTTTGTACCCGTCTCAAGGTCAGTCACTTCATAGCCCCTTCTGCACAACTGGAAGCATGCTCCCCTGTTTGCCGATGCATTATAGTGATGCAGGCTCAGATAGCATTTTCCTGAAACAGCCATGCACAGAGCCCCATGGCAGAACATTTCCAGCTTCACCAACTCTCCCTTTGGCCCTTTTATATTTTCTACTGCGATGGTTTTGCTTATTTCTTTTACCTGTGTGAGTGTCAATTCCCTTGCGAGCACCACAACGTCTGCGAACTGCGCATAGAACTTGAGCCCCCCCACATTGCAAACGTTCAGCTGCGTGGAGATATGCACCTCCAAACCAATCGAACGCGCATAGAGAATTGCCGCCATGTCCGATGCTATCACAGCGGTGATGCCTGCCCTTTTTGCCTCGTCCAATGCATGACGCATAGGCCCAAGGTCCGGACCATAAAGAACTATGTTGAGCGTAAGATAAGTCCTGACACCATGCTCCGAGCATATTTCAACAATCCTGGCCAGATCCTCAGGCTGGAAATTGCTCGCCGAATGCGAACGCATGTTCAGATTGCCTATTCCAAAATACACAGATTTGGCACCACCCTGTATTGCCGCCATAAGGCACTCGAAATTCCCCGCCGGCGCCATTATCTCTATTTCCCTGTTCATAACACTATTTCGTTTGCACAAATTATATCACTCAATTTTCGCAAGCATTTAATTTATTCCTTTTCACCATGCTCAATACCCGTGTATTTCTGGCCACCATGCTCAAT
>JAZRWT010000114.1:0-9716 GCA_045599845.1 Candidatus Egerieisoma sp.
GCAACGGAGAATGTTTTTTAAATTTGTCATGATTTGTAGTTTTAGTTCCCGCCGGCCAGGACGGAACTCAAAACTACAACAAATCCCCCTGTCTGAGATTCTCCGGCAGGGGTCATTCTTATTTCATGCTGTGGGGTCAGCGTTATTCCATACTGAAGGGTCAGTCACAATCAGGCTCGGGGGTCACGCGCGTGCGTTTTTTCCAACTTTGTGACAGGATGTGATTGAATGTGATAAAAACGCACCAAGGGCATTTCTTGCGAAACGCCCTTGGTAAGTGGTTTATTTACGCAATTATTTGATTTTCAGTGCGTAAGTGGTTGATTATCAGTCTAATATTCCTCCTCGTTGAAAAAGAAATCCTCTTTGCTTGGGTAGTCCGGCCAGATTTCTTCTATGCTATCGTATGTTTCTCCATCGTCTTCCAAGTCTTCGAGATTTTCAATCACTTCCAGTGGAGCGCCTGAACGTGTGGCGTAGTCAATCAATTCATCCTTGGTTGCAGGCCAAGGTGCATCCTCAAGTTTAGATGCAAGTTCCAGTGTCCAATACATAATCGTAAAAAATTAATTTATAGAACTTTAGCCTAATATTTATCCCTACGGGAATTGCGCAAAGGTATAATATTATTTCAATAATCCTAATGATTGATTCAATATTCGCCCGGATGTGCCATTGAATGCTGCGCTTTGCTAAGTGGATATAACATAATTGTTATATTGCTGTCAATACTTGGTGAAAAGAACGAATGCGGAATAATTTAACGATGTATCTCTGTTTTCCATAGACCATGCATATTGCAGTACTCATAAACTGCAATAGGTTCATCATTGCAGATTTTGAACACAGCTTCAGCTTTGTCTTCCGGTTTGAAATAATGAATCTGACCTCCGTTCTTTGTTTCAAGATAAATGAATACAATGTAATGCTCCGGCATCATTGGGTGAGGTGTTGAACCAACTTTGGCTTTGATGGTGTGTTCATCCAGAAATTCCACCACAGGAAGGTGCTTCTCATAAACTCCCCCTGTTGTATCAGGAATGAGCTCCCTCATTTGTTTGCCGCAGCATACAGGTATCATGCCGCTGTCAACTACTTTTACGACAACGTTTCCGCATGTCGTGCAATGAAAAAATTTTGTTGCCATAATGTTTAAGTTTTAATGATTAATATCCATTACAAAATTACTCAGTGTTCACCACGTACCTATTAATATTTTAACTAATTTTCTATAGTAATTATTGAATTTATCAATATATTTGTCATAGAGAAAAGACAAACATTTATGGAATTAAGACAATTGAATTATTTCGTAACTGTAGCCAAGACATTGAATTTTTCCCAGGCAGCGCGCATCCTGCACATTACTCAGGGGACTTTGTCTCAGCAGATAAAGCAATTGGAAGATGAAACCGGTGCACAACTGTTCGAGCGTGATTCAAGGAACGTACGCCTTACGGAAATGGGTGAAGAGATGCTCCCTCTGGCTCATGAAACTCTGAATGCCGCCTCATTGTGCAGTAACAGGATAAAGGATTTGCACGGAGCACTGGCAGGGAGCCTGAACGTTGGCACAACGCATTCTTTCTGCGGTCTTATGGTGGATGCGGTGAAGAATTTCCTTCAGCAGAATAAAGGAGTCAAGGTACATTTATATTGCGGCACGGCAGCTGAACTTCTTGAAATGTTAAGAGACAGGAAACTGGACTTGGCAATAGCCTTCAAACCAATCAAGGAATATGAAGATGTTGAATCTGAAATCCTGTTCAGAACAAGCCTGAGCGTTGTTATGCGCAAAGGACATACTTTGGCCGATAAATCAAATGTAACCCTTGAGGAACTTGAAAGACATTGGATTGTACTTCCTGGTGCAGGACTTCAGGCACGAAGGACTTTTGATAATTTCGTTGGGCTTGATACCAGAAAGCTGAATGTGCGTATAGAAGTGAATGATCCGGATTTGATCATGGACATAGTTCAGGGAACCAATCTTGTTACAATGCTTTCTCCGCTTGCAGCATATTATAGAAAGGACCTCGTTGCTGTTCCTCTTGAAAACGGTTCATATTCCATGACCGGATGCATACACAGCCTCAGGGATGGATATCACAAACGGGCGTCACAGGTTCTTATCAATATGATAAGGGAGTCAGCCCACATAGAGAGGCTCTGCAAGAATCTGGAGCTTTAATGGAGCAACTGCAAAGCGGCAGGAGTAAAACAATTGGGGCCGACCCAAAAGTCAGCCCCAATTAAGTCTCCGGATTCAAGGAGATTCCGTTTCGGTTAATATTATTTGACCTTGATGAAATCTCCGAAAGGATCTCCAACGTCAAAGTTCAGGGATTTTACTTTATTACCATCGGAAGTGAATGTAAGTTCATAGTAATCGGCCCATTCACCCGGTACTGTGAAGAGGAAGGTGTTGCCGTTCCTGTGGCGCATAGGTACGTTTACCTCCCTTACGCTGAAATACAGAGTGTCGTTCTGCTGGTAAACTTTGGCAGGTCCCCATACATCGTCAAGGAAATACTCACCTACATAAGCTTTGGCATCGAGCGGAGCTATGGAGTCAACAGCAGGCTTCTCTTCAGGTACTTCTTCCTTGAACAGATGGCTTGTGAACGATTTCCAAGCTCTCTCATAATTTTCAGGATGCTTTACACCGTAGTACATGTCAATGAGATCACGTGCGATTGCTGCCTGCGGAGCACCTGTTGTTCCATTGTTCGTGAGGAATACGAATCCCAGGTTCAAGTCAGGAACGAACCCTACCAGTGTGGTGTAGCCGTATGCAAGTCCGGAATGCCTGATATAGCGGCCGCGTCCGTTCTGCTCAATGGTCCAGGCCTGTGCGTATGCCTCCATTGCCTTCTCTCCATAATCCGTAACAATCTGTGGGGTCCAGAGCATCTTGTGGTTAGCCTCGCTTACAATGGTATCGCCTTCAAATACACCATGATTCATATGCATCATTACCCAATGTGTCATATCTTCTGCTGTTGTAACAACGCCGGCGGCAGGAGCAACAGCGGAGAGCCATATCCAACCTCCTTCGCGGTCATCCCTTCTTGTAATCTTTATTTCGTTTGCACCTTCAGCCTTGGACATAGCATACGGGTGAGCAAGAATACCGTTCCTGAAGAGGGAATCGTCCCAGAAAGCGTATTTCACCGTTGTAGAATTATCCATCTTCAAAGGTTTGTAAATTCTTTCTGCAAGGGCATCCTCCCAACATTTTCCTGTGTATTTCTCAATGATCTGTGCAGATACACTGAACATTTCGTTGTTATAGCCGTAGCTTGACCTGAAACTGTGGCTAGGCTTTATTGATGCGAAAAGCTTTACCATACCATCGCGGTCAAAACCAAAGAAAGGACATCCGTCAAGGGCATTTCCATCAAAGCCAGTCCTGTGGCACATAATGTCCCTGACCTGGAATTCCTCGGTTGCCCATTTGTCATAAAGTTTGAAATCAGGAAGATAGTTCCTTACAGGGGCATCCCATTTGATTTCAGGGTATTCGTCCATAACATTGGCAAGCAGGGCGCTGGTGAAAGCCTTGCTGGTTGATGCAAGAATGAATTTTGTCTGAGGAGTTACAGGTGCGGCCTGGTTCAGGGAATCTTCAAGAACTGAGTTGCCGAATCCCTTGAGGAAAACAACTTTGCCGTCCTTTACAACTCCAACAGCCATTCCAGGTACTTTCCATTCGTCAATTGCTCTCTGGCACATAGCGTCAAAGACATTTTCATCAGGCAGTGACTGATAATATTTTTCTGAAGCGCTCTTGTTGCAGCAGGCTCCAAAAATGCTGATGGCAGCAGCCACCAGCATTAATGTTCTGAAAGTTTTCATATAGAATTATTTGATTTTTTTGAAATCTCCAACAGGATCGTTTATATCGAATGTGAGGGATTTAACCTTGAGGCCTTCTGCTGAGAATGTAAGGTCAAAGCGGCCTGCGCCCGGAACGCGGAATATGAAGGTGTTGCCGTTCTTGTGACGCAACGGGCTGTTTACAGCCTTAACGCTGAAGAACAGGGTATCGTTCTGCATATAAACTTTTGCAGGTCCCCATACATTGTCAAGAACATATTCGCCAACGTATGCCTTTGCATCGAGCGGTGCTATAGAATCAACGGCAGGCTTCTGGCGAGGCTCCCTCTCCTTGAACAGGTCCTCTGTGTATTCTGTCCAGTATTCATTATAGTTGCTTGGATTCTTCTCACCATAGTACATGTCAATGAGGTCACGGGCAATGCCGGCCTGTGGATCGCCTGTAGAACCATTGTTTGTAAGGAATACGAAACCAAGGTTCAAATCAGGAACGAATCCTACCAAGGTAGTGTAACCGTATGCGAGTCCTGAATGTCTGATATAACGTCCATGTCTGTTCTGCTCTATTGTCCAGCCCTGTGCATAGGTGTTGAGCGATTTGTCGGTGCAGGAAGTTATGGTCTGAGGTGTGAAAAGCATCTTGTGGTTCTTTTCCGAGATTACGGTGTCACCTTCAAAAACGCCGCCGCCAAGGTGCATCATCACCCAGTGTGTCATATCCTCTGCGGTGGTAACAATGCCGGCTGCAGGAGCAACGGCTGAAAGCCATGTCCAACCATCCTCGCGGTCATCCCTTTCGCTTACTTCTATTTCATTAACGTCCTTTGCCTTGTACATTCTGTGAGGATGGGCAAGAATGCCGTTGTTGAATAGTGAATCATCCCAGTAAGCATATTTCAAAGTTGTGGAATTTTCCATCTTCAGTGGCTTGTAAATCCTTTCTGCCATAGCGTCCTCCCAGCATTTGCCTGTGTATTTCTCAATGATCTGTGCGGCAACTGAGAACATTTCATTGTTGTAGGCGTATGTTGTTCTGAAACTGTGGGTAGGCTGGATTGAACCGAAAAGTTCAACAAGACCATCGCGGTCAAAACCGAAGAAAGGACAATCGTCAAGAGCATACTCCTGGAAACCGGTCCTGTGGCACATGATGTCCTTTACCTGGAACTCCTCGTTGGCCCATTTGTCATAAAGCTTGAACTCAGGGAGATAGTTCCTTACTGGAGCGTCCCATTTGATTTCCTCATTCTCATCCATTACAGTTGCGAGCAATGCGCTGGTGAATGCCTTGCTGGTTGATGCAAGAATGAACTTTGTCTGAGGGGTTACAGGAACAGCCTCTCTTGTTGAATCACCAAGGATAGAGTTGCCGAAACCTTTGAGGTACACAACCTTGCCATCCTTTACAACACCAACAGCCATTCCAGGAACTTTCCACTCGTCAATTGCCCTCTGGCACATTTCATCAAGACCATCAGGAATGCTCTGGTAATATTTTTCTTTTGGATCCTTGCAGCAGGAAGCAAGGACAACGATGGCAAAAGCCATCAGCATCAATGATTTAAAAGTTTTCATATTGTTTATTTAGGTTTTTATTTTCTTTTACAGCGATAGTTTCAAAATTTTATGTACAACCTGCATTCTATAGCAAATCAATCAGCGTCTCCAGGTGAATTCCGTGGGAGCCCTTTATCAGCACAGTGCAGCCTTTGAGGGCTTTCCTTTCCAGCACCTGAGCCAGTTCTGCAGCATCTTTGTAAATATAGATTTCTCCGCATCCGGAATCATCCGGCCTGCATTGTCCCTCAGCCTCCTTGCACCTGCTTCCGCCCATTGAGCACAAGGAATCAAGCGCCTTGTCGAACTCAGCGCCAACCAGAATCACTTTCTCACAACCAAGTGCCAGAGCCTGCCTGAGAATGGCAACGTGCTCAGAAACGGACTCCGTTCCCAATTCACGCATATCACCAAGTATGAGAACCTTATGCTCAAAGGAAAGTTTCTTGAAATTGGCAAGGCTCACCAACATGCTGCTCGGGTTGGCATTGTATGCATCAATTATAAGAGTGTTCCTGTCTGTTACTTTAAGCTGTGATCTGTTGTTCAACGGGCAGTACTGCTCTATTGCCTTTATGGCTTTCTTCCCCTTTATGCCAAAATAGGTTCCTACGGTAATGGCAGCCATAACGTTGTCTGCATTGTAATCACCTATCAAATGGGTATGAATCCTGTGCCTTGAAACTCCACTGTCCATTTCAGGACTGGGAACGGTCATATTAAGATAAGGGTTCCCTTTTTTGTGCAATATGTGTGCTCCATTGTTCTGCACTCCGTACGGAATTATCTTGAGGTCCCTTTTGTGTGCCATATCCATGAGCAAAGGATTGTCAACGTTCACAAAAGCCATCTTATGATATGAAACGAGATTGTCGTAAAGTTCGCCTTTGGTGGCAATTATTGCTTCCTTGCTGCCGAAGCCCTGAAGATGCGCTGTGCCCACATTGGTAATCAGACCGAAAGTCGGGCATGCCAGCTCCACCAAGGTCTTTATCTCCCCCGGAGCACTGGCCCCCATTTCAACAACTGCAATCTGGGTCTGTTCATTTATCCGGAGCAGGGTATAAGGAACACCAAGGTGATTGTTGAGGTTGCCTTGTGTGGCAACCACATTGAATTCCGTTGAAAGTACGGCTGTAATCAGTTCCTTGGTGGTGGTCTTTCCGTTAGTACCGGTGAGGGCTATTACCGGAATCCTGTATTTCAGCCTGTTGTATCTTGCAAGCTGCTGCAGGCATCCAAGCACGCTTTCAACCAGGAGCATACCACCTTTCCATTGTAAAGGCATAAGTTCATCTTTCCTGCAATTCTGAATCCTGACTTTCCTTGCCTTCCTTCTGCCATTTTCAGGAGTTTCATCCTGCTCCTTGCCGGTCCCGGCCATTGCCGCAACTTTATTATCTACAACGGCTATAGCGGCTCCTTTTTCCAAAGCGCTCAGTGCAAACTTGTTGCCGTCAAAAGTCTCACCCTTGAGGGCAAAGAAGATGCAACCCGGTGTAATCTGCCTTGAATCAGTGCAGATTTGCGCACCATTGTGGAATTTCATCCAAAGGTATTCCACAACGCTTATTTTTTCAACTTTTACTATTTTCCTTTTTTCCACCATCTTTTTCAAACTCTTATTTGCCTGTGGAACCGAAACCTCCTGCGCCGCGCTCGCTGGCTTCAAGCTCCTCAACACTTCCAACCTCCACCCATTCAACTCTTGAGTGCTGTGCAACAATCATCTGCGCAATCCTCTCCCCTGGATTAATGGTGAAAGGCTCATTCGAAAGGTTTACAAGTATCACCTTTATTTCACCGCGATAGTCGGCATCGATTGTTCCAGGAGCATTCAGCACGCTGATACCATGCTTTGCTGCAAGACCGCTCCTTGGCCTCACCTGGGCTTCGTACCCTGCGGGTAGCTCGATGTAGAGTCCGGTTGGAACCATAGCTCTTTGGAGAGGTGCCAGTTCAACAGGCTCATTGATATTGGCTTTCAGGTCCATTCCGGCAGAGCATGAAGTTTCGTACTTTGGTAGTCCGTACTGGGATTTGTTGACTATCTTTACGTTCATTATATTATAATCTTTTGTGTTTCAAGAAGTTTGCAAGCATGCCGCTGCGCTTTCCTGCAAAAGCGAGGTAGAGCAGTATGCCAATGGTACCTATAACGATTCTCAGCAGCAGTGAACCGGTCATATCCTGCAGGAATCTGAAACCTATGTATATGATGATTCCGGTAATTATGTATTCACATATCTTTTTCCAATCGTAAGGTATTCTGTAATGCCTGTTGCCCAGCCATACGCTGTAAACCAGCATGGCGAGTCCGCTGCAAACGTGGGCCGCAACGGAAGCCCAATATGAGAACCTAGGCATGAACAGCACGTTGATAATGGTTGTCACTATCAGACCCAGGAGGGTTATGGTGATTGCGTATTTCGTGAGGCCGCTGAGTTTGTACCACATGCTCACGTTGAATATTATGCCTATAACCATATACGAGAAGAGCATGAAAGGTACGGTATCAAGAGCAGCCCTGAAATCCGAGCCAAGGATAAGGCCAATTATATCCATGTACAGGAGAATTCCAACGAATATAAGCATACAGAATGAAACGAAGTATTCATTCACCTTGGCGTAAAGTTCCTTGGAGCCTTTGTCCTTTGCTCTTGCAAAGAAGAAAGGTTCGGCCGCATACCTGAACATTTGAATGAACAGGTTCATGATTACAGCCAGCTTCACTGCCGCCTGATATACTCCCAGGTCAGAACGCCACACGCTTCCCTCAGGTGCAAAGAATCTGAAAAGTATTCTGTCAAGACTCTCGTTGATAGTGCCCGGCAGCGATGCAACCATGAGCGGGAGAGAATAAAGCAGCATCTTTCCAAGCAATTTCCTGTCCCATTTTATCTTGAAATGTATGAACTCCGTTGTGAACAGAAGCGCACAGAGAACGCAGCTTAAGAATACTGCGAATATTATGTATGAGAAATCAGGAGTTGCAGGAATGAAGTGCTCCAGGAACGAGCCCGGATGTGCTGCCATGTATTTTGGCGCGCAGAAGAACAGCAGCAGGTTGAAGCCGAATTCGCCAACTATCTTTATGGTTTTTATTATGGCAAACTTGAAGGCTTTCTGCCTGTATCTGAGTCTGGCAAAGAATATGGCGGTTATGGAATCCAAGGCAAGAATGCCTCCCGTATAAATTACCATTGCCCTGTATCCGGGATAACCCATTGCACTGGAAATAGGGCCGGCAAACAGAACCATCGCAGTAAAGAATAACAAGGACAGAAGGCCCACCACTAAAAAGGATACGCTGAAAGGAGAGCTGTCATCCCTGCCTTCCTGCTTGCAGCTGTTGGCGAACTTGAAGCATCCGGTTTCAAGACCCAGGACCAGAACAACTTGAAGCACTGCAATATATGACATCACTTCAGAGTAAGCACCATATTCCTGAGTTGAAAGGATTCTGGTGTAAAGTGGAACGAAGAAGAAGTTTATCATCCTGGCAAGGATGGTGCTCATTCCATATATCACCGTTTCACCGGCAAGTCGTTTTATAGCAGATGCCATTTTACAAAAAAATCAAATCAATCTACAAATTTAACAATATGTTTTGTTTCTTTTCCAAACAACTTGCATGTCCTCAACGGAAAAAGGGAAATTGAGATAGGATTTCTGATTGTCAATCCTTAAATTTGCGTCTGGTGTCTCAACTGCGAGATTCCCGTATCAGGACAAACGAATCAAAAAATATAAAACAATGAAAAAACTATTAATTTTATCGGCTCTGGCAGCAGTATTGTTCGCCTGCGATGGTGGCAAGGACACAGGAGAACCATCGGAAGCACCTGTTCAGGAAGAGGTTTCACAGAACACAACACCGGTTGTTGATGTGGCTGAACCTGTATTCAACATTGTAACCAGCATGGGTACAATCAAAGTCAAACTTTACGAAGACACTCCTCTTCACAAGGCGAACTTCTGCAAGCTTGTTGAGAGCAATTTCTACAACGGCATCAAGTTCCACAGAATCATAAAAGGATTCATGATTCAGGTTGGTGATCCTAACACAAAGGACACAACAATCAGTCCAAAACAATATGGTTTCGGCGGTCCCGGCTACACTGTTCCTGCTGAAATCCTTCCTAACCACACTCACATAAAGGGCGCTCTCTGTGCAGCCCGCAAGGGAGATGCGGCCAATCCTGCAAAGGAGTCAAGCGGTTCGCAGATTTATCTTGTTCAGGACGCTGCAGCATGTGCACAGCTTGATGGTGAATACACCATTTTCGGTGAAACAATAGAGGGTCTTGACGTTATTG
>JAZRWT010000115.1:0-3280 GCA_045599845.1 Candidatus Egerieisoma sp.
TAGAATTTTCAACCAACCCGGACAAACAGATAGCAAACATAGTCTGGCAGAGCGGAAATGCCCAGATTCCTTTCCTATCGGCAGAGGAATATCCTCAGGCTCCGGCATTGAAAGAGGCAAAAGCCCTGGTAATGAATGCCAGAGTTCTTTCAGATGGAATCAATGGCACCATTTATGCAACAGCAGATGAAGAACTTCGTCCTGTCATGAACGGCATATTCTTTGACATAACCGAAGAAGATATGACACTTGTTGCGTCAAATGCACACAAACTTGTATGCTTTACAAGAAATGACATAAAACTCAGTGAGAAAGCCTCGTTCATCCTGCCAAAGAAACCTGCCAATATTCTTAGGGGAATTCTTGCAAAGCTTGGCGAGAGCAACGTTGTGATTTCATTTGACAGCAAGAACGCATGCTTCACATTTGCAGATACTACCATTGTCTGCAGATTGGTTGATGGCACCTTCCCTGCATACAGGAGCATAATGCCAAAGAACAACAACAATATCATAACGGTATCAAGGGCCGAATTGCTCAACGCATCAAAACGTGTTGCAGTATGTTCAAGCCAGGCCACTGCGCAGATAATTTTCCGTTTAAGCATGAACAGGATTGAAATAAGCGCACAGGACGTTGACTTCTCAACCAGTGCAAAGGAAACTCTTCTTTGCAACTACGAAGGCGTTCCAATGGAGATAAGTTTCAAGTCAACTTTCCTCATTGAAATCCTCTCATCAATGCTATACGATGACATTTGCATAAAACTCTCTGATTCCAACAGGGCCGCTCTCATTGAGGCATCGGTTTACGACATACCTGAGGAATCAATACATGCTCTGCTCATGCCAATGAGAATTAACTGATAGTGGAGGCATACGGCCTATGAAACTGAATCTTAAGAATCCAATAGTATTTTTTGACATAGAAAGCACCGGTCTTGACATTGCCAAGGACAGAATCGTTGAAATAAGTGCGGTAAAGGTGTTGCCTGATGGAACCGAGGAAATCAAGACAAAAAGGATAAATCCAACCATACCCATATCACCTGAAGCTCAAGCAGTGCACGGAATATTGAATGAAGACGTAAAGGACTGCCCTGTTTTCAAACAGATAGCCAGAAGCCTTGCACAGTGGATGGAAGGTTGTGACATAGGCGGATACAATTCAATCAAGTTCGACATTCCTCTTCTTGCCGAAGAATTTCTAAGAGCAGGGGTTGACTTTGATTTCAGGAGGCGCAAGCTTGTTGACGTTCAAAACATATTCCACAAAATGGAGCAGAGAACGCTCGTGGCTGCATACAGGTTCTATTGCAACAAGGACCTTGAGCAGGCACACAGCGCTGAAGCTGACACACTGGCCACATACGAAGTTCTGAAGGCACAATTGGACAGATATCCTGACAGCCTGAAGAACGACATAGCCTTCCTTGCCGATTTCTCGCTCAAGACCAGGAATCTGGACTATGCAGGAAGAATTGTCCTCAACGACAAGGATGTCCCTGTCATAAATTTCGGCAAGCACAAAGGCAAGCCCGTTGAGCAGGTGCTCAAGGAAGAGCCGAGCTACTATGCCTGGATTATGCAGGGGGATTTTACCCTTGATACGAAAAAGGTACTTACAGAATTGAAAATCAAGATGCTCAGAAAATGAACATTTTCGTTTCAGACAGAACAAACGGACAATGGTTTCTCCGCCCCGATGCAACTCTGAACAAGGACTGTTCGGATTATTGGTTGCCTGATGGTCTGGATTATGTGATGCCTGTGCCCTTTGCTTATATAAGAATTGACAAGAATGCCAAGAGCGTAGCCTGCAAATTCGCTAAAAGGTACTATACTACAAGCGGTTATGGCGTATACCTCTACTCAGATCAACTGCCTTTCTGCATGGGACAGTCCCTTGATTTCAGCACCCTTGTAAATCCTTCTTCTTCCACTTGCGATAGTTTGGACACCCCACTTCCCGAACTTGAACAGGCCTTCTGCAGCATTAGCAGCCTTTGTTCTCTGAAAAGCGGAGACTTGGTGTGCATTCCTCTAGAAAATAAAATGCGCAGGCTTTCCAAAGGAGAAAGTTTCAGTTTCATGGATATAAAATTCAGCGTAAAATGAAAAGGATTCTACTTGTAACAGCAATATTCATACTTACCGGCTTTTTGGCAAAAGCCCAGTACGCAACTGCATTCGTTGATGTTGCCGGCGATTCGCTTGTTGATGAAAGCAGATTGAGCGGAGAAGAACTTTGGAACTGCGCGGTTCTGGGACGCATTCTCGATCAAGGCGTGCAGAGGGAGTATTGGCTTTATATCCCACAGAAATTGAAGGTCCATTCATTTGTAATAAAGAACTCACCACTGGTAATTGCTCTCCACGGTTATGACAGCAAGTCATACAGATATTATCCTGAACTTCTGGAAGCTGCAAGAGACTATGGATTTGCAATATGCATTCCTGAAGGCACAAAGGACAAAGAAGGCAAGACAGGCTGGAATGTAGGATATCCTTCACAAAAAGGAATGAGAGTTGACGATGGACGTTTCCTTATGAACCTGACCAGGGTTCTTCAGGATGAAATGGGATTCAGCAAAGGAAGCACTTTCTGCACTGGAATGTCAAACGGAGGCGACATGTGTTATATGCTCGCCAGAAGATATCCGAACATTTTCAAAGCTTTTGCCTCCCTATGCGGTGGATTGATGATTGACATATCTGAAAGATACGCCCTCAAGAAAGCAGTCAATTTCATGGAAATACATGGAACGGACGACAAGCTTTCACTATGGTATGGAGACCCTGCCAACACATCAGGTTGGGGTGCATATTGCTCTGTCCCTGAAGCCATAGAGGAACTGAGATCTGCAAGCGGCTGCGCCATGATAGACATACAGGAACTCAAGCCATACAAAACAGGAGCCAGGACTGTAATCGCTCATACCTATTCGGGGGGCGCAAACGGTACGGAAGTTGTCCTATATGAAGTTGTAAATGGCGTTAACAGCTATTTCAAGGATGACATGGACGTTCCAGGCACAATAATGGCTTTTTTCAAAAGTCATTGCTCAGCAGATGCTCTTGAAGTTCTGGGGACAATATTCTAACATATATGGGACTGTTCCGTTACTTGATAGAAAATCCGCTTTGTCTTGGAATCATTTTATTCCTCTCATCATGCGGCAATGGCAGCAACCCTGCCAATGGCTATTCAGAATACAATCAGGACCAACTCTCGGATGAAAGCGAATACTTCTCAATTGACGAATCAGGCAATGTGCTTA
>JAZRWT010000116.1:0-1202 GCA_045599845.1 Candidatus Egerieisoma sp.
AACAATCCTGCCATTGAGGTACAGATTATTTGACGAAATGAAAATTTCTTCCCGGAATTTATTACTTTTGCAATGACCGGACAGATTCTTTCCGGTCTTGATTCGAACCGAACTTTAAGCTGCGAGCGTTATGGAAGAGAACATAAGACTGCGGAACCTGCCAATAGGAATTCAGGATTTCGAGGATCTGAGAACAAACAACTACCTGTATGTGGATAAGACTGCTCTTGTCCACAGGCTTGTTACAACAGGAAAGTATTATTTCCTGTCACGTCCGCGCAGGTTCGGAAAGTCACTGCTCATGAGCACAATCCATGCATATTTCAGCGGAAAGAGGGAACTGTTCAGAGGACTGGCAATGGAGGGGCTTGAGAAGGAGTGGCTGGAATACCCGGTGCTGCATCTGGACTTGAACACCCAGAAGTATGACAGCAGGGAGGCGTTGGACAATATTCTTGAGGAATTCATATCAAGACATGAAATCTTATACGGCAGCAATCAAGCAGAAAAGAGCTTGGGATTAAGGTTCCAAGGCGTGATACGCCGCTCATACGAGAAGACCGGCCGCAAGGTGGTGATTCTTGTTGACGAGTATGACAAGCCCGTCTTGCAGGCCATAGGCAACGAGGCTCTGCAGGAGGAGTACCGCGTGACGCTGAAGGGATTCTACGGTGCGCTCAAGACAATGGACGGATGCATAAGGTTCGCCCTGCTCACCGGGGTCACAAAGTTCGGCAAGCTGAGCGTGTTCTCAGACCTGAACAACCTCAAGGACATTTCCCTGGATGAACGCTATGCCTGTCTGTGCGGTATAACCAGCAATGAGATAGATACCGGACTAAAGCCTTACGTTGAGAAATTCGCCGAAAAGAATGGAACAGGACTTGAGGCTGCGCTTGAAAAGCTGCGCGCTCATTATGACGGCTACCATTTCTGCGAGAACACACAGGGGGTGTACAATCCTTTCAGCCTTCTGAACGCACTTGACAGCCTCAAGCTCGGCAGCTACTGGTTCAGCACGGGAACGCCATCTTTCCTGCTTGAGAAGATGAGGGAGTTCCGGACGGACATATTGAAGCTCAACAGGACGGAGCTCATGCCGGCATCGGCCTTCGAGTCATCAATACAGGAGATGGACAGCGCCCTGCCGCTCCTCTACCAGGCAGGGTACCTTACAATAAAGGACTATGACAGGGATGCAG
>JAZRWT010000117.1:0-1502 GCA_045599845.1 Candidatus Egerieisoma sp.
TTTTGAAGTTGTGGCGTTTATGCACAGTGTGAGTGTCACTACTCCGGCCGTACAAAGAAGTATGCTGTCCCTTATGTCAACAGGTATGCTGTTCGTGTAATGTACCATAAGGGCCAGGGACATGCCAAGAGCTCCTCTCAAACCGCCCCAGCCAAGAATTATTGATTCGCGTTTGCTCAAACCGTATCCGAAATGCTTGATAATAGGATAGAGCATCATTATCATGATATATCTTATAATGTTCAAGGCAACATACAGAATGAAAACTATCAACAGCTTTTCCCAGGTTACATTCACCTTTGTTGCAATGATAACACCAACTATGATGAAAATCAAGGTGTTGGCCAGATGGGCAAGGAAACTCCAGAATTTGCTCATGAATTCGTTCACCTTTGGTTTGAGCAAAGGACGTCCGCTCTGGGCGAATATGTGGCCGAACACCACAAGCGCTATCACTCCTGAAACATCGAGCGCTTTCTGTGCAAGAATGAAAGTGATATAAGCTGCAATTATCATTACACTGTTCTGAACTATTTCCTCAGACGATACTTTTGTTACAAACCAAAGTGTGAGTTTTGCTATCACAAGACCTATTACCGAACTTGCCAGGCACACCCAAATGAAGAAGGTTACAGGATCCATGGTTGTTGGATTGCCTGCAAAGGCTCCGTAGAAGAGCATGAAGCATACGATACCTGTACCATCGTTCAGCAGTGATTCACCATCAACAAGTGTGGAGAAACGTTTGCTTGTCTTGAGTTCCTGCAGAAGGGCCACAACGGCAACAGGGTCAGTTGCGCTTATCAGGCCGCCGAACATAAGTGCATAGGTCCAGTTCCAGGAGCCTGAATCTTCAGGGAAAAGTACAACTGAAAACATTATGAAAGCTGCGGTAAGAAGCATGCATATCACAAGGCCCGGACCTGCCAGAATCGATGCGTTGAGCAGTGTTTTCTTGAAAACGTGCAGATTCATTTCATAAGCCGCATCGAATATGAGAATTGGCAGGAACACATACAGCACGAAGTCAGGATTCATGTTCGCCACCTGGTCAATGCCTTCCTCCATGAACGATGTCTGTGAGAAAATGTTGAATCTGTACAGCAATCCCAGAATCAGACCTATTGCAAACAGAGCAACGGTATATGGAATTTTTATGTATTTGCCAATAGACTTGATAATAACGCCTATGAGCAAGCCCAGCATGAGCAAGATTATGGGCATAAGTAATGAATTCATATTATTTATGTTTGATTTTTTCTGAAGTTTGTGGGTGCAAATTTAACCAAGTGGTTTCTAAATATCAAAACGGCAGGAACTATACCAAATCTTTAAAGATTTCCTCAACACTCTGAATTTCAGGTATCATTGAGGCAATCTGACCTATTTCCATCTCACCTTCCCTTGCATCACCCTCAAATATTCCCAGTTTTGTACGGCCTTTCCCCAGAAATTCACGCAGCTGCTGCGCACTTGCCCCCTCATCCTCCATTTTTTCCACA
>JAZRWT010000118.1:0-1125 GCA_045599845.1 Candidatus Egerieisoma sp.
GGAAAAAGTGTTCAACGAACATGAGCAGAAAGTGGAGAACGTCAAGTCCGATCCTTTCACAAAGTTCGGAATGACCCAGACATTCTCCGCAGGTCTGCAGATGAGTACCAGAATATATGGAACGTTCATGTTCGGCAAGAAACGTACGGTTGAGGCTATCAGGCACATGATAACTCCATCCGTTTCGTTCAGCTTCCAGCCTGAAATGGGAACTTCCGCCAACGGATTCAGCACACTGAACTATGTAGACAAGAACGGAATCCAGCACGTGATCAATTACAACAGGTATGAAGGGCAGATCTTCTCCGCCCCTGGAAGAGGCAAAAGTGCGGCCATGTCTTTCTCTGTGGGAAACAATATAGAAGCCAAGGTCAGGGATAGGGAAGACACAACGGGCACAGGAGTCAAGAAGATTAAAATCATAGACCAGCTGTCAATTGGAGGGAATTACAACTTCCTTGCAGATTCTTTCAAACTTTCCAATATAAGCATAAGCATGACTACTTCCGTTTTCGGAAAAATGGCCATAAATGCGAATGCCGTTCTGGATCCGTACGATATAAATTCACAAGGAAGGAGGATAAACGAGTTCGTGCTGTCCAACAAAGGAGGCTTCCATTTGGCAAGACTTACAAATGCTTCCCTTTCAACCTCATATTCATTCACAGGAGAAGGGAAAAGCCGTTTGGGAGCCAATGCCAAACCGGAAGATGGAAATGACGCAGGAAATGGAGGCGGAGGGAGCGGTCATAACGGTACAGGAGAAGATTTCATGTCTTCATATCAGAGGGTGTATTATCATCCGGTAACCGGTGAATACATACCGGGAGGCTGGGTATATTACATGGATCCGAACATACCTTGGACAGTGAACGCCAATCTCAACTATACATATTCGAAAACATACTCATACGCTAACGATATATTGAGCACCAAGAACAATCATATGATTACACTTGGCCTCTCAGCGCAGATAAGGCTTTCTCCAAGAATGAACCTGAATTACAACACCGGGTTCGACCTTACCAAAATGAGTATGACCACCTCGCAGTTGAGCGGTACATTTGACCTGCACTGTTTCACAATTTCCTTCTCCTGGATACCTTCCGGCCAATGGCAGAGCTG
>JAZRWT010000119.1:0-6316 GCA_045599845.1 Candidatus Egerieisoma sp.
ACAACGAACTGCGAGGAGTCAGCAGAGGTCATAGTACCTGCCTAATATCGACACGCAGGGAAGGACCGAACTTTATTGGATAAGTTTGTAGAAAGGAACTTTATGAAAGAACGAGAGCAGAAAACGGCGGCACAAGCCGCAACCCGTGCGGCGCGTGGAAATCCCGAAAGACAACGGAAAGACGCGCAAGCTGGGAATCCCCACCTTGGTAGACCGTGTAATACAGCAGAGCATAGCGCAGGTATTGTCACCGATGTATGAACCGCAGTTCAGTGAAGGGAGCTTCGGCTTCCGCCCCGGACGCAGTGCGCACGATGCCTTGAAGAAGGCTCAACAAATCCTCAATGACGGCTACGAGTATGCAGTCGGCATTGACCTCGAACGCTTCTTCGACACCGTGAACCAGAGTTACCTGATAGTATCAAACCATATTGGGCAAGAATCTACGGGAACAGTAGCAAAGGGTATTGGGCAAATGCCGAGGGCATAATGCACCACGCGGCAACAAATGAAAGGCTACGCAGGGCAGGCTACCCGTGCCTTATGGACTACTATGTCAAATTGCACTAATCAATGAAGAACCGCCGTATGCCGAACGGCACGTACGGTGTGAGAGGTCGGAAAACAAAAGTAGGAGGAAACCACTTTTGTTTTCCTCCTACTCGATCCTTGTCAATAGGACATACCTACAATCCATAATGGTAGTTTCTTCCCAATCGGGCGTTCAATATTGTCGGCCAGAATATATGAATCAGGAATGTCTGCAATCTGTTCGAATGATTTTGTGCTTCCACCCACTTCCATTGTAATCTTTCCATCTATCTTGAAATCCCCTATAGTATTTCCATATTCCACACTGTGACCTACCGACAGTTGATTTACGACAAAGCATTCGCGAATTGTACCGATATTCTCAGACTGTCCCAAGGCGTGAAGCAAGTTAGGATTATGTATATATATCTTGTCCGGCTTCTGCATCTTAGTCACGGATTTATTGTCTGAATAAATCAAATGAAGCAATTCTGCTTTCTTCATGCTTCCAAGATAACTGAGAACCGTATTTTTGTTAAGTTCGAGATATGATGCCAATTTTGCAATGTTCACTTCATATGGTATGTTGTTGGAAAGGAATAGCAGCATTGCCTTGATTTTACGGGTATTGGCAGGTTCTACGCCGCAGAATCGGGTCATTTCCTGTTCAATGATAAAATCAATTACATTCTCAATGCGGCTGTAATATTCCGTTTCATCACCGTCATAGAACGGATAATAGCCAACTTTCAGGTATTCTTCAAACATTTTCAGGGGACGGCACAAGGCATTGACTCTTTGACATATTTCATCAGAATCCGTCAGAATCTCACTTAATGGACTGACCGGCAGTTCAATGCCTTTGTAGAAATGAAGGAACTCGCGAAATGAAAGGCCTTCCATTGTGTACGAAAGTACTCTTCTTGAAAGATCTGCATCGGCATTGAGAATTTGGATAAGCGAAGATCCGCTGAATACGATTTTCAGTGAAGGATAAAGGTCTATGATTTCTTTCAACTCTTTGCTCCATGTGGGATATTTGTGAATTTCGTCAAGAAATAGTTGCTTTCCTCCCATCTGATAGAAACGTTCAGCCAAATCCAGCAGCGAATGCGTGGTAAAATACATACTGTCCACAACACAATACAGCGCCTCACCTGCATTCAAACCATATCTGCTTCGGATATATTGCCTTATCAGCGTGGTTTTTCCTACACCTCTGGACCCTTTTATAGCCACAAGCTGTTTATCCCAATGAATCACTTTCATAGTTTCCCTGACAATATCCATGCTGACTTGGGAAATATACATTTTGTGTTTTTTGAACAGAGTTTCCATATTCGTCATTTTTTGCCACAAAACTATGAAAGCTTATTCTATTAACCAAATATTTTATAAATAAGGTTAATTCAATAAGCGAAATCAAATAAGCAGTAATCTGCTTATGAATTCAGCTTGTGCCTGTTTGGAGAGTATGTTCACCTGTATTGGTACGTAGAACAACTTTGCTTTGAGATCATTGTTGATGTAACGAGAATCCGTGAGGCGCTTGCTGTCCTTTTCGGTTGTAAGGACAACGGCCAGTGGATTGTTCCTTGCAAGGCTGTTAATGTGTGAGATGTCAGATTGAGTGAAGTTCCTGTGGTCTGCAAAACTTATTGCAGCCTTCATCTTGAAATTCAGTTCAACATGGTTGAAGAAATCCTGGTTTGTGGCTATGCCACTGAAAGCCACGGCCTCCTTTGAATATTTGTAGCGCTTGTTGCACTCTTCAGGAAAGACTCCCTGAGGGGTGCAGTATTCTATAGAAGTGAAGAACAGAGCCTGTTCAGGTTTGAGATTGAGTTTCTTGCGCCAGATGATCTCCTGTTGAACTACAGCCTCCCTTACTGATTCGTCAACCAGAATGCCTTCCATGAACCCCATCTGAGGGCATTTTGTTATTATTACAATGTCTGCTCTTTTCTTCTGTTCAGGCAGATCCCTGAGGCTGCCCAATGGCAGAAGTTCATCTTCATCAATTGGACGGTTCCAGTCAACAAGAAGAATGTTTTTTGAAGGAATAACCCTGCGGTGCTGGAAAGCGTCATCCAGGAGAATAATCCAGGGCTTTTCCAACTGTGAGAAGAGGTTCGTCTCATCAGAAGGATAGTCCTCCTGATTGTCCGCTGCATTGATTCTTGTAGATTTCTGTCCTATTATCTTGAGAATTTCCTCAATTCCTTTCCGCCTGTCTTCACATACGGCAACCATGATTCCCGGGAATTTATGCTTGATCTGCAAAGGCTCATCACCGCATATACGGGCGGTATCGCTTTTTTCAAGAAGATGGAAGCCTTTAGTCTTGCGTTTGTATCCGCGGCTGAGCACGGCAATGTTATTTCTGTCCTGCAACAGACGTATCATCATTTCCACATGCGGAGTCTTGCCTGTACCGCCAACGGTAACGTTGCCAATGCATATTACCGGAACGGGGTAGGACTTGCCCTTCATTCTGCCCGTGTCATACAGCCAGTGCCTGATTTTCAGGGTAAGCCAATAAGGGAAAAGAAACATTTTGCTCTTTATCATATTCGTGCGTATGTAATTATCAACATATCAGAGTATTGGATTGTTCGTTATATACGCCTGACCAGTGCTCGTTTATGTAATCCAGAAGTTTGAGTACCTCGTTGGGGTCACATTCCGTTACCAGTTTGAGACGTGTGGGCTTGAAATCCGGCAAGCCTTTGAAATAGCAGCTCAGGTGGCGGCGCATTTCCAGCATTCCAACCCTTTCTCCTTTGAGCTCTATTGACCTGCGATAGTGTTTTTTTGCAAGTTCAACCTTCTGGCTTACGGTCAGAGGCTCCATAAGTGTGCCATGATTCAGGTAATGTCTTATTTCCTGAAATATCCACGGATGACCGAAAGTTGCCCTGCCTATCATAATGGCATCCACACCATAATTGTCAAACGCCTCCTTGGCCTGCTGCGGGGTGCATATATCGCCGTTACCTATTATAGGTATGTGCATGCGTGGATTGCGTTTCACCTCTCCTATCAGAGTCCAGTCCGCACTTCCTTTGTACATCTGGCATCTGGTGCGCCCGTGAATGGTAAGAGCCCGGATTCCTGCATCCTGAAGGCGTTCGGCAAGCTCAACTATTATCTTTGAGTTATCGTCCCATCCAAGGCGTGTCTTTACAGTTACGGGAAGTTTCACGGCATCAACCACGCGCTTGGTTATTTCTACCATTTTGTCAGGCTCCCTCATCATTCCGCTGCCTGCACCCCGGCCTGCTATCTTGTTCACGGGACATCCGAAATTGATGTCAATTATGTCAGCACCCGCTCCTCCGGCAAGTTCGGCGGCATTTTCCGCCAACTGTGCGGCACTTACCATAGCATCGGGAATGTGACCGTAAATCTGTATCCCAATAGGTTTCTCGTACGGGTAAGTCACCATTTTGGCAAAGGATTTTCTGGCATCATGCACAAGCCCGTCTGAAGAGACGAACTCGGTGTACATCATGTCCGCACCATATTCCTTGCATATATAGCGGAACGATGCATCGGTTACATCTTCCATAGGTGCGAGGAACAGAGGCTTCTCACCAAAATCTATATTGCCAATTTTCATAACGGAAAGATTGAGCTGCCGTAGAAACGACATACAAAATTAATTATTTCAAATGGACAACTATTAAAACTTATAGATAATTTTGTAGGAAATTCAATTGTTCTGAATATGAAACGTTTATTATTTGTCATGGCTTTCATGGCAGTGCTACCTGCCTTGTGGAACCAGGCCCGGGCCAACACCGGGTCCGCTTATGAGAAAGTCTTTGTCCTGACTGACAATGAAGTTTACCAACCCGGTGATACCATTGTGTTCAAAGGCTATGTTGCTGATCCTTCCGAAACTCCTGTGAGCCGTTATCTTTACGTTGAACTGCTCAACCAGAGTCTTGACAGGAACGGGGCCGTGAAAAAGAATTTCATGCCGAAAGTAATCGATTGGGCAAAAGTAGTGGAAGTGAACGATGCATATAACGGGATTCTGGTCATACCAGGCTCCACTCCAAGCGGCACTTATATAATAAGGGCATATACCCGGGCTCAGAAGGATGCACCGGGACAGCTTCTGTTCCATAAAAGCATTGTGATAGATTCCAATGCAAAGGCTCAGGCTTCATCCAATGGAGAAGTTCCTGTAAGCGTGAAGCTTTCACAGGCCAAAAAGATTTGGGAGCAGATGGACAAGTCCGGTTTTGTACCCGGTCCCAGGGAGATGATGCAGAAGGTTCATTTCACGATTCAGACCTCGAAGAAGAAACTGCCGAAGAGATACGACATAGGCATTGCCTCCGACGAACTCGGACTTTATCTTTCATATCAGGTTGAGGACGGAAAGATTCTTAATCCCGATGCCTACGCCAATGCATATCTGGAACTTGAAAATGAAGGAAACACTTCAGCCTCAAGCAGCAGCTTCGCTCTTTCCGTTCCTGACTTCTACGATGGAGTTTCCTTTGTGGTGAATGTCACAGGCTCCTTTTTCATATATCCTGCCGCCCAGGAGGCTGAGTATGCAGCCTACTTCGACTATTCTTCCACCGGCGATGGTTCATTACTATCGGCAGTGAAAAATTACAGCAGGTTCAATGACAGCCGCGTGAAGGATGCCGAAGATGCCGATATTCAGGCTGATACTTTGAATACTCTTGTGGTGGCTGCAGACAGCAAACCGGGTTTCATATCTACAAAGGGCAATGTTGGACCATACACAAGCACCGTTGAGGCCAGAAATGTAAGAACAAGGGATGAGATGAAGAAGAATGATGACATGGACCTGCTTACCTATATAGTTTCTTCATATCCGGGACTTTACCTTAAGGCCGGGGAGGATGGCAGGTTCATTACCAGCAACCGCATGGTGCTCAAGATGGTGAAGTCAGCGGGGGAAAGCGGTGAGCCTGTGTATGAGGTTGGCAATCCTATTCCTCCGATTTACATAGACGGAATGCTTTCAGACTGGACGGAGGCATCGCATCTGAAAGTCTTTGACGTTGAGAACGTTTTTGTTCTCAAGAATGCGGATGCCGCCCTATACAGGACCGATCTTGTAGTGCTTCTGCAACTCAGAGGCGCTATCAACGGTTTCTCGCGCGGCAACCGGAGTCACAATAATACTATAGTGCTCAAGCCTATGGGCGTAAAGAATGTTTTGTTACTTGAAGAAAATTAGTTATCTTTGCACCCCCTTATTTAGGGAATCGCAACAAATTATAGTATTAACCTAAAAATCAACACAGTGGATTATCAAAGTTACAAGACAGTGTACACTAACGCCCAGACTGCAAAGAAGGAATGGGTGGTTATTGATGCAACTGATCAAGTATTGGGAAGACTTGCTTCAAGAGTTGCCATCATACTCAGAGGCAAGAACAAGGCCTGCTTCACACCTAACGTTGATTGTGGTGACAATGTCATCATTCTCAATGCCGGCAAGGTTCGCCTTACAGGTAAGAAGTTGACCGACAAAGTGTATGTAAGACATACAGGTTATCCCGGCGGACAGCGTTTCGCAACCCCTAAGGAGTTGCTTTCACGCAAGCCTTTAGCCGTAGTACAGGAGGCTGTGAGACACATGCTTCCTAAAAACAGACTGGGATCGGATCTTTTCCGTAACCTTTACGTTTATGAGGGTTCAGAGCACCCACACGCTGCACAGCAGCCGAAAGTTATTAATTTGAATGAAATTTAATCAAACTGAGCATGGAAGTAATTAACGCCCTTGGAA
>JAZRWT010000120.1:0-9884 GCA_045599845.1 Candidatus Egerieisoma sp.
CCATAGGTAAGGAAGCCTTCGTATAGAGGAATGAAAGGACGCATGTCGTTGCAGTATTTCTCGTCCTTTGAAGTTATGATGCCTCCTTTTGCAAATCCAAGCTTGCGGGCTGAGAAGTAAATGATGTCGAACCTGTCTGCAAGCAGCCTGAAAATATCAGCAACTTCCATGTACTTGCACCTTGCTTCGCGGGTTTTCATGAAGTAGATATTGTCCTGGAGCAGCGAAGCGTCCAACACGGAAATCACTTTGGCTTCGTGGCAGATATCGGTGACCTGCAACATGTTCTCCAATGAAACAGGCTGGCCGCCAATCAGGTTGGTGCCTGCTTCAACACGCACGAAAGCCACGTTCTCACTGCCTATTTCCTCTATGCGGCTCTTCAGGTTCGCAAGATTGTAGTTTCCTTTGAACGGATTGTCACTTACAGGAATGAGGCCTTGCTTGTCAATAAGTTCTTCCATTGTGGAACCGCATCTTGTAGCATGGGCCTTTGTTGTTGTGAAGTGGAAGTTGGTAAGAGCCACCTTGCCCTGAGCGCAGTATGCCTCGGCAAGAATGTTCTCAGCAGCACGGCCCTGATGCACAGGAAGCACATAGTCAGTGCCGAATACGTCCTTTATGGCCTTCTTGACTCTAAGGAAGGTAGCTGACCCGGCGTATGCGTCATCGGCCTGGAACGATGCCGCGAACTGATTGTCTGACATTGCATTTACGCCAGAATCAGTGAGCATGTCGAGATAAACATCCTTGTTCTGCAGCAGGAAAGTATTGTTTCCCGCTTCCTGTATTTTCTTGATTCGCTCCTCAACCGGAATGAGTGTGAGCTTCTGTATCATCCTTACCTTGTGCATTTCGAGTGGAACCTGATTCTCACTCTTGTAGAACTTAACTGCCATATCTTTTTTCTTTAATTATTCTAATGCAAAGGTATGTACAAAAACTTCTCACATTGGGCGATATTTTACGGGAATATATACCATTTTTACTGATTTTATTAATTTTGTGCAATCATATTCCAAAGCACAAAATAATGACAAGTCTTGAAAACATTCAAAGCTTCAACTTATTCTTCCAGCAGAAAACCACACATATTCTTATGAGCGCGGTTTCCTTTCCTTTTGAACTTTTATCCACTTGCGATAGTATATCAATGGAAATGTACTGGGTTATAATGCTGCCCGGCACCCCCGGAATGGTATTCACCGGGAATCCAGGGCAGACTTTCAGCTTACCTTCAACAATCAAGGCACAGGGGCAGGGCTGGATACTCGCTTTTTCTCCGGAAATGATAGCGGGCACCGGTCTTGGACGCGATTTCTACATGTTCAATTTCTTTGATTATGAAGATATGGAAGCCTTGACAATAAGCGTTCAGGAGCAGAACGTGCTTGAAAATTGCTTCCAGAACATATTGGCGGAACTCAATGCCCCTGACGATGACCTAACAAGCCACATGCTCAGGCTTGGCATAGGCCAGCTGCTGAGCTATTGCCGCCGATTCTATGACAGGCAATTCGGGAACAAAAGGCTGCGCACATCGGAATTGATAAACAAACTGGATACCATAATTGAGGGTTACCTGGCTGATGCCACAGACCTCAAATATCGTCTTGGTCCTCCTAGCGTTGCCTGGTGCAGCAGCCAGTTTCACCTCACACCGAATTATTTCGGAGACCTTGTAAGACTAAAACTCGGAATCAGCGCCAGGAAATACATTCAGAACAAAGTGGTGGAACTCGCCTGTTCGCTGCTTGCAGATCCGCAGAATACTGTTGGGGAAGTTGCTGTTCAACTTGGTTTCAACTACCCCAATCACTTTACGCGATTCTTCCGCAAGCAGACCGGTATCTCACCGTTGGAATACAAACGCTCACAAGGTTTGTGATATACAGATCATATGCAGAAGTGTTCTTTTTGAACGGAAGCTGATAGGCGGGCAGGAATTTATGATTATATTTGAAAATCGAACCATGAACGTTTTAAAATTAGTAAACTATGATAAAAATAGCGCTTCCTACAAAAATCACCTTAGAAGTTGACGACCATTTCGGCCACTGCTCATTCTTCACGGTTGTGACCGTTGAGAACGACCGTATCACAGATACAATAACCATTCCTGCTCCTGAAACCTGCGGTTGCAAAAGCGGCATAGCAGTAACATTGCGCGAGCTAGGAGTGAGTGTGCTCCTGGCCGGAAATATGGGACAAGGTGCAAAGAATGTGCTTGAAGCACAGCGCATAAAAGTAATCCGCGGCTGCAGCGGCAGCGTGCAGGAAGTTGTTGAGGCGTACTTGAACGGTACCATTGAGGATTCAGGGCAGGGATGCAACGCCCATGGCCACGAAGGCTGCCATCATAACTGATGGGACTTTCAATTTATTTTGAGTAAATTTGCAAAAAATCAAGAAACAAGTCAGCGATATGAAATTTTTTATAGATACAGCAAATCTTGACCAGATCAGAGAAGCTCAGGCAATGGGCATTCTTGACGGGGTAACAACCAATCCTTCACTCATGGCAAAGGAGGGTATCAAAGGCCACGATGCAATAATGGAGCATTACAAGACCATCTGCAACATTGTTGACGGTGATGTGAGCGCAGAAGTTTTTGCTACTGATTACAACGGAATGATAAAAGAAGGAGAGGAGCTCGCAGCTCTTCACAAGCAGATAGTCATAAAACTTCCATGCACAAAGGATGGTATCAAAGCTGTGAAATATTTCTCCTCAAAGGGAATCAAGACCAATTGCACACTCGTTTTCTCCGTAGGTCAGGCGCTCCTGGCAGCCAAGGCCGGCGCTACTTACGTTTCACCATTCGTAGGCAGACTTGATGACATAGCTTCAGACGGAATAGACCTTGTTGCCCACATTGCAGAAGTATTCAATTTCTACGGCTATAACACACAGGTCCTTGCTGCATCAATACGTCACACCCAGCATATCATCCAATGCCTGGATGCTCATGCCGATGTTGCAACCTGTCCGCTCAAGGCCATTGAAGGTTTGCTCAACCATCCTCTTACAGACAAGGGTCTTGCAACATTTGTTGCAGATGCAAAAAAAATGACGGAATAGCTTCCCTCAGACTCAGGTCTTCAAATCAAGAAGTATTGGAAAAGGACAATAAGAAAATATTGCTCATCTGTGATCTTGCCGGTTACGGAAAGGTGGCTCTTTCAGCACTGATTCCCATTTTCTCGCACATGAAGTGCGAGACTTTCAATCTGCCTACCGCAATCATATCAAATACATTCGATTACGGAAAGTACGACATTCTCGATACCACTGCATATATGCGCAATACAATTGGTATATGGGAGGAACTGGGTTTTTCATTTGATGCCATCTGTACAGGTTTCATAGCCTCGGAAGAGCAATCCAGACTGGTTTTTGATTACTGCCGCAGACAGAAGGAGAGAGGAACGGCGGTCTTCGTGGATCCTGTGATGGGAGACAAGGGTGTGCTTTACAACGGCATAGGTTCGAGCACGGTATATTATATGAAAAAGATGTGCTCCATTTCGGACCTGATTCTGCCAAACGTCACAGAAGCAATGTTCCTTACAGATTTCAAGTCCGAACGAAAGTGCGGCTACAAAACCATCCTCTCGTGTGAGGATATTGACCGTATAGTTTCCTGCTTGCGTGAGATGGGTTCCAAGAACATTGTGATAACCAGTGCAAATATTGAAGGCAGCGCTTGCACAATTGTTTCTGAGCAAGGCTACGCCAGATGGAAAGCGCTTGAGTACAACGAAATACCTGTGGAATTCTCAGGCACCGGTGACCTTTTCACTTCACTGGTCACCTCTAAGTGCATGCATGGCATTCCATTGGAGAATGCAGTGCGCAACGCCATGGATACTGTTGAAAGACTCATCAGAATCAACAAGGACAACGTTGATAAATATAAAGGCTTGCCAATAGAGCAGTACCTGGACGAAATCTGATAAACATCAATCCTTAGCTTATTTTATGGTGAAGCCAACGGATGCGCTGTTGCCAAGGGTGTCAACAACTGTTATTGTGTGGAATCCCGGCTCAGGTGAGAGTTGCAGCTGATGCAACCAGCGTGTCTGGCCAACATAACTGTTGTCAAGATGCCAGAATACGTTCATGTCCGGATCGGAGTGGGCCAGATTGAAGATAATGCCTCCGGGCGTGCCGTCGAGTTGACGCGGGATTGATATTATGCTGCCCGGTTGCGGGTATATGAATTCCATGATATTTCCAAGTGTATAACTTGTCATTGCTTCTGCGGGAACCGTTGTGTATTCAGGATGCGATGCTTTATAATACCATTCCATTGCCGGTGGAAGCTTGAAATAATACATTGTCTGTTGCTCGTTACCACCAAGTTGTTCATAACCGGTCATGTTTCTTGAAGAACTGGATTTGTTGCCTGTGCCTTCATGGAAAGGAATGCTGTTTGAGCTTGTAACACTATGAATATCAAGCGGAATGTGGTAAGGGCAGGCTGAGCTTTGGAGTGCTCGGTGAGGTAGCAGGAGAGTGTCACAATCCGTGCAGTACTGCCCTTTGAGATGGCCTGACTTGCGGCAGACTTCCGCTGTAATGCCATCGTTTTCTTCCGGCTCTTCGAACCACGAAGATTTTGGTAAAAGATTGAAGATTTCGAACAGCACCGGAGCGGCAATGCGCGCACCAACCAATCCCGATACACCACTTCCGTTAGCATTTCCGGCCCAGACACCAACTGCATAATCCTTGGTCACACCAACTGCCCATGCATCCCTGAATCCCCAGCTCGTACCTGTTTTCCAGGCTATTCTTGAAACGCTCGGAAGAACTTTCCAATCTATTTCATCGGCCCTGCCAACTTCCTTCAAAGCGTCAAAGGTCCACCAGAGAGCAACTCTGTCCCGCAGAGGGAAAGATTCGCCAAGCCATCGGCAGTGAAGGAAAGATGCAGAAAGGCTGGCATACATTCTTGTGATTTCCAATAGCCTGCCTTCAGCACCACCAAGAATGAGGGAGAGGCCGTAGTCAGAGGCAGGGCGGTTCAGTGTGCTCATGCCTGCATTTTTGAGCAGCGATGTGAACAGCGGGACTCCGTACATTTGCAGCAGGTGCACGAATGGAACATTGAGAGAGCGTGCCAGAGCCTCGGAGGCAGGCAGCGCCCCGCAAAAGGTCTGGTCAAAGTTCTGTGGAGAGAATCCGTTGATGTTCAGCGGAATATCCGGTAGAAGCGTATGCGGCAGAATCTGTCCGTTCTGTAGCATGGCGCAATAAAGGAAAGGTTTCAGGATACTGCCGGTACTCCTTGGAGCGCGTGCTATGTCAACCTTGGCACCTGGTCTTGACTGCCCGGGATTTGCATTGCCAATGTATGCCAGCTCCTTTCCCGTATGCACGTCTATGACCACTGCCGCCAAATCATTCACACCCTCCTCCTGCAGCTGCCTGTTCCAGGCATCGGTAAGCGCGGCAACTTCCCTTTGCAGCTTGTATGAAATATCAGTCCTTATTTTTCTACTGCGATAGTTCAGATAATACCAGTCAACCAGGTGTGGCGCAAACTGAGGCAGTGCGTGCGGTTCGGCTGGAAGCGGCTCGTCTATGGCAAGCGAATAATCCGAGTCGTTGATATATCCTTTGTCATGCAGACTCGCCAGCAGACGGTTCCTCTTTGTAACAAGGGCATTTCTGTTTTTGGCAATGTGCAGTGAAGAGGGAGAGTTGGGAAGTACCGCAAGCAGTGCAGCTTCGGCCCAGGACAGGTCTTCTGCAGTGTGGCCGAAATATCGCCAGGCAGCGGCATCCATGCCAACAACATTGCCACCGAAAGGTGCGTTTGACGCGTACAGTGAGAGCAATCTGCGTTTTGAATATAACGTTCCTATGCACAATGCACCGTACGATTCCCTGATTTTCTGCCAGACATTCCTGCTTTTGCCCTGGCTTTTTGCCATTCTCATAACCTGCATGGCAATCGTGCTGCCTCCGTTCACTATATGACCGGCCCTGATGTTGCGGACCAGTGCCTTTGCAATTGAAACGGGGTTCACTCCAGGGTGGTAATAGAAATATCGGTCTTCAAAGAGGATCAATGCTTTAGCGTACCTTTCGGGCACTGTGTCACAAGGAGGAAAGCGCCATTGGCCGTCGTCCGCTATGTGGGCACCGAGCAGTTCGCCTCCTTCCGCCAGCACAACGGTTGCGCAGGGTTTGTCATTGAACAGGTTCCTTGGGAAGAGGACAGCAAACAGTGTGGCAAGCAATATCACGCAAATCATTGCCGCCATTCTGCTATGTCCTTTCCTGAAATTCATTTTCAAAAGGTCATGGTTCAACGATTACGTTGCCGGAGGCGGTGTTGGCGTGAATCATAGGGTCGTACATTGCGGAACACTGTATGGCCGGCAGGATGAACTCGCCGGCAAAGGCGGCCCTGAGTTTCGCGCGGAAACTATGGCTGCCATTCTCCGGCAGATTGAAATACCAGACTATGCGCTTGTCACGAATATCCTTGTAAGTGCAATTCTCAGTATTGGAACCGGCGGTGAACAATCTTTCATTGAAAATCTCCCATCCGGAAGGAACGGCCATATCCAATGCAAGATTGTTTACGGCGCCTATGTTGTTCACACTTACAACATTGATTTCAATACTGAATTCATCGCCCTGTTTGAGTTTTGCCGGATTGATAATCCTGCCGTTACCATCAAGATAAGAAACTTCGAGTTTGAGATTGCTGGAAGTTTCAGGCACCCGGTATGAAGCAATGCTGCCACCAGCTTTTTGCCCTGCGGCATCTGCCAACTTATTGTTTGAAACGGCAGGCTTCCCGTTGCGGGCGAGCACTACGTACACGGCTGTCTTGCCGTTGTTTTTCACCTCAATAGGGGATGAACCATATTTTGAAACATCAAGTTTTGTGAAGTTAGCCGTAGTTTTTATTTGATAAGCATTGCCTGCCTGTTTTGCTGCGGCTGAAGATGTATTGCTATTGCCTACAGATTTTGCTGCAGAAGAAGCATTGCCTGCCGGTTTTTCTGCGGAAGATGTATTTCCGCTCGTTATAGTTGTTGCAGCTGTGTTGTTTGCTGAACTTTCATTGTGTCCTGTAATGGAAACATCAACAGGGGACTTCTGAACTTTCTGTGCGAGAAGATTCAGGGCCACGCTGGAGAATGCACAGAATTGTGTATTGTAACTCCAAGTCCTGAAATCGTTCTCAAGTTTACGGGCAATTGACATTGCGCGCATCATATCGTCAGCGAGCAAAGCGCTCTCAAGCATCATTGCATTGTCACGGGCCTGCGAGCCGAACCAGTACCAAGCTTCTGAGTTGCTTTCAGACGAGGTGTTCAAACGCTCTATTAGTTCTGTTGCAATGCTCTTTTTGCCTGCAAGCGAATAAGCGGCCGCAAGCCTCCAGGCTGCCTGAACGGAAAGATTTTCGGAAGCTTTCAGTCTGTTCATAGCTCCATCTGCAGAAGCGCCGGCCAGTGCAAGCGAATACAGTCTGTACGCCTGCATTAAATCGTCAAGTTTGCGCTCAGCCCGCATATAAGCGTTGGCCTGCTGTGTTTCATATTTCTTCCAGCTGTTGAAAACGTTTTTGTTCACATCATATCCGCAGCTCATGGCTTTGGCCATGAAGTGCCCGGCCATTGCTGTAACCCACTCATTCGTTGTGCCATCCCCTGGCCAGTAAACGAATCCTCCGGACGAGTTCTGCCTTCCATACAGTTCCCTCAATGCTTCGTTCACCATTTCATCGGTAAGTTTCGCATACAAAGTTTTGCTATTTGAAGCACCTTTGCTTGCGGTACTACCGCCACTCTGTTGCGAGCCATAGGAACTGCCACTTTTATTCGGTCCGCTGCCACTGCTTTTGCCACCATTTTTCGGATCACCAGCGCCTTCTTCCAGCAAATCCTTCAGATACAAGGCTGTAAGACCCTTTGAGAGAATCTGCTCGCTGCAATTGTACTTGTAGTGGTACATATTTATGAACATCGTCTGGAAATCAACGGCAGGGAATGTGCTCAGTTGCAGGCTTGCACTGTAACTGCCAGGCTCGAAAGCAAGAGTACCGTTGTCAAAAATGTGACTGGCCCCACTTTCAAGCATAATACCATCGAAACTGGTCAGATTAGGTTGATTGTTCAGGACTTCAACATTGATTACTTCCTGTGCCTTGTGCTGCCCGCACGAAGCGGTAACCGTTATTCGTGCGCTGCCTTCCTCGGAGGAAGCGGCAAGGCGGAAGGAAGATATTTTATCACCATCGCCAGTGAAAGAAAGTGATTGTGAGGAGGTCCCGAGTATGCTGAGGGCTCCTTCAGCTTTTACAGTTACCTGCACATTGCGAACGTCCTTCTCCATGGCAAATACGTTTACCGGGAGGGAAAGTGTTTCTCCGCAGGCAATGGAAGCCGGGAGTGAGGAGAGGACCATGAGAGGCGAGCGTACGGGAACGGTCTTTTCGCAGCTTCCGTATTTCTTTGTATCACAGGCAACTAGCATGAAACGTACTGAACCAACGTACATAGGCAGAGTAATCTTGTGTGTGGCTGTCCTGCCTTTTTCAAGATTGAAAGGCCCAATGAATCTTACTACAGGATTGAAGCGGTTTTCCTTGCGGCCGGCAACAATTTTGTCCTCATCGCCGCCAATACCGGCAATAGGGGAGAACTTGCCGCTGTAAGCACCTATGACATTATCGTAAAGATCCCAGGTATGAACGCCCAGTGCTTCACGTTCGTTCATCTTGTTCCATGGATCAGGAGTCTTGAAATTGGTAAGGTCAAGAAGACCGTCATCCACTATTGCAATGGTGTAGGCCATTGGCTTGCCATGCTTTTCCTTGACTGCAATGCTGAACTCCTGCTGCGGACGCAGAACCTCAGGAACGTTCAGTTCAGGTTCAAGCCTTGAGTCCTTGTCCTGAACCAGCACAGGCTGAACGCCGTACATCCTTATTGGCAAATCATTGTTCCTGCCCTTGTGAGGCTGGAGCAAAGTGATATGAACATAGAAATTCGGCGTCATTTCCTTTGTCACCTTTATCTTGAACTTGGTGCCTTCTTCCTTGGTAGGAACCCACTGTCGTGAAATCACAGAACTTCCGTTTTCAATGGAAACCAATGCACGCCCGTGGGCAGCGGAAGGTATGAACACAACGGCCTCCTCTCCAACTTCGCAGCTTTTCTTGTCTGTTGTGAAAGTGAGCATCTGCAAAGCACTTGGGTCAGACTTGTTTGAACGTCCTCTCCAGCTTGGCCAGTCAACGAAAAAGATTCCGCCTGTAGAATGGCCGCTGTCTTTGTCAAGAACATAAACCAGGAATCGCCCATATTCCGGATATTCAACTTTGAATGCTATGTTCTGGGTTTGTGAAGAAGAAATCAATTTGCCTGAAATTATCTTCCGGGCATCGCTTCCGTTAATGTAGGAGTCAAGTGACTCATCGTGATTCTCCCACCACCAGCTCCATTTTATCTTGTAAATGGCGTATTCAAGATTGTGCCCTGAAACCGGCTTGCCTTCAGGTGAAAGCACAATTACAGGGAATCTTATATCGGTATCGGTTTCAAATTCGGGAGAACCATATGTGCCGGACCCCCGTAGTTCTCCAACTTCTCCTGAGGATTCATTGCCGGAACTTGCCGCCAGCCTTATGCCGGTGAAAGTCCTGAACGGAGCATACAGGACATTGGTGGTATTGATGCTGGCATCACCGCCGTTCTCGAACACTTGTGTAACAATGCTTGCATTTAGCATGCCGCCTGCACCCTGGGCTTGAGGTACCTTTAAGGCAGTCTCGAATCTACCTTCTGAATTCAGGTTTCCTGAAACCAGATTCCCGGTAAAGGTCTTGAAATTGCTCAAAGGATTGCTGAAT
>JAZRWT010000121.1:0-6291 GCA_045599845.1 Candidatus Egerieisoma sp.
CATTATGCGGTCGTCGGAAGTGATGTACGGCTCGCACTCAGCACCGTTAATAATAAGGAACTCAGCTTTCTTTCCCGGAGGAGGACTGAGTTTCACGCCTGTAGGGAATGTAGCTCCACCAAGGCCTACGATACCCATCTCCTTGATCTTGTCAACTATGGCTTTAGGCTCGAGTTTTATTTCACTTACTATATCTGCGCTTCTGTCAATGGTTTCAACCCACTCGTCACCTTCAACCTCAACAACAACCGCTTTGCAGAAATTGCCTGCAAGGTCCTTGATGGTTTCAATGCCCTTTACGGTACCTGAAACGGAAGAATGAACAGGTGCTGAAATGAAACCGGCAGGATTTGCTATCAGCTGACCAACTTTAACTTTATCACCTGCAGCAACAACAGGCTCTGCAGGAGCTCCCAAATGCTGAGACATGGAAATGTAAGCCACCTCAGGAATAGGGAACTGCTCTATTGCAGCATCTGCGGAAATCTTATTGTCTGCAGGATGCACACCACCTATGGAAAATGTCTTCATATTCTTCAGTTTTGGGATTAATTCTTATTTTCTACTGCTGGAGCAACCGGCTTCACTTCTGCAGCAGGAGCTGCAGGAGCCTTTGGAGCAGCTGGCCTTGGAGGGAAATTAACAGCGTGGATTGCGCCTGTAGGGCATTCTGCAACACACTTTGTACACATCTTGCATTTTGTGTAGTCAATGTATGCAACATTGTTCTCCACGGTGATAGCACCGAACGGACAGGTCTTTGCGCACTTGCCGCAACCTATGCAGGCTGCCTTGCAGGCTTTTCTTGCAACGGCGCCCTTGTCCTTGTTGATGCAGCTTACGTAAACTCTTCTGTTCTTGATGCCCTTGTTCCTCAGTTCAATTACTCCCTTAGGACAAGCTTTTGCGCAAGCACCGCAGGCTGTACATTTATCCTGGTCAACTACAGGAAGACCTGTTTCAGGATCCATTGTAATGGCGCCGAACTGGCAGGCATTGGTACAATCTCCACAGCCAAGACAGCCGTAACGGCATCCTGTATCACCAGGATAGAGAGAGTTCATAACAGCGCATGACTTGTAACCATCATAGGTTGTTGTCTTTGCCCTGTTAGCGCAAGATCCGTTGCAGGGTACGACTGCAACCATAGGAGCCTTCTCAGCCACTTCCAATCCCATGGCGGCGGCAACTTTCTGCATTGTTGCATTTCCGCCTACAGGACAGAACTGAGCATCAAGATTGCCTGCCTTCACGCAAGCCTCGGCAAAAGCCCTGCAGCCTGCGTTGCCGCAACCTCCGCAATTGGCACCCGGCATGATTGCCTCTATGGTGTCTATCAGCGGGTTCTCCTCCACTTTGAATTTTTGTGCTACAAAATAAAGCACAACAGCCAGCAACAGACCAAGAAGGCTGAGGCTGACCACAGTGTAGATAATAATAGTACTCATTAAGTTTATATAAATAAAAAATTATTGTTTTGCGCTGATTGTGAATGTAATGTCCTTTGCTATCCTGTTGCGGCAGAAGTATATGATAAAATAATACAATGCCACCGCCCCTATTGAAACAGCTCCGGCAAGCAATTCGTTATCGCATATAATAAGCAAAGATAATAAAAAAGTCAATAGGATAATCAGAGGAATGCCGTAAGATATCCACACAGCTTTCATTCCAAGGCTCTTTGTTATGTGCATGTCAACCATCTGCCCAACAGAGAATTCCCCGGGACAATTGCTGATTACCTCAACCTCCTTCACCTTCATTTCGCTGAGCGAGCACATGCCCTTAGCGTGGCACTCGCTGCACATTGACTTGCTTACAATGCTCACACTTATCCTGTTACCCTCTATTTTCCTAACTATACCGGGATGAACTATCTCTTCCATTTGTTACCTATTTGATTTTGCTGGACATAGGCCATGCAAGATTGCTGAATTTCTTTAATCTGCCATAAACCGTTCCCTTGAGTATCTTCGATTCAAAGAGAAGAGGTATCTTGTTGGAATCATCGCTTACCCAAAGTGTCATTTCATCATCACCTGTAAAGACTTCCCCGGCAACAAGCCTCACATTGAATTTCAGAGCATTGAACTTGCCTATTCCTTTTACGGAAATCACGTCCTTTCCCCTGTAAACGAAATAAAGGTTGTATATGGTCCTGTCTATGGCAAAGGCAATCGGATGCTTGGAGTCAAGTTCCACATTGCTGAAATCAATGCACCTGGCGCTGAAATAGAGGGAAACCATGTCATAGGTATATGCATTGCCCTTAAGAAGCGTATCCTGCGGGGCATTATCCATACGAATTATCCTGGCATTTATGGAATAATCGGGGTTGAAAGTATATTTGTTTATCATTGAATACTTTCCCTCGTGCGATTCCCTGAAGAATCTGAGAGGACGCATGGTGCTCAGACTCACCGTTGTTTCAAAATGCTCCCTCACCTTGAAGAAAAGGTCAAAGAGCTTTGTGGTGCGGCCGTCAATGACTGCAGAAAAAGTACTGTCTGCAAAAGTTGTAGTTATTACACCTTCGCCAACATCTGAATTAATGGTTCCCCACTTGTATCCCAGCGTATAGGTAAGCTGCTCCCCGCTTTTGAAAGGAAGCCTCCTCTCACGTGCCAGTTTTACGGCATATTCGCTTCCAATATAAGCTTCGCCTGCCACAGTGGCGGTATCCTGTTCAACAGCAAGAATTTCTCCTCTGGCAAGAGCGGCGCTCCTCGCCCTAAGTGAAGAGTTCGTGTCATTGGACTGAGCCCATAAGGAAAATGCTCCCCCAACAGAGAGAGCATATACAGCCGCAAACAGAACTGAAAATTTCAAATATCTCTTCATAATAACCATATGTCTATTCCCAAGGCGTTTCCAGATCGTCTCCCAGATCATCAACCTGAGCATTGGCCCGGGACTCGGTCAATTGCATATATGTTTCAACGTTTTCCAGAGCGGCGTCAGTGGAATCAACGAAGCGGACTTCAGAATTCCTGAACTTCATCTCAACCTCGCCAACGGCACCGTTCCTGTGCTTTGCTATTATTATATTTGCTATATCCTTCTGCGCAGGATCCTCCACTCCGTAATATCCTGGACGATGAATGAACATTACTATATCCGCATCCTGCTCTATTGCTCCGGACTCCCTGAGGTCACTGAGCTGAGGTATCTTGGCTCCTCCTCTTGTCTCAACGGCACGGCTCAGCTGAGAAAGCGCTATGATAGGAACCTGAAGGTCCTTTGCAATAGCCTTGAGCGAGCGCGAAATGGCGGAAACTTCCTGCTCACGCATCCCCTTGAGTTCAGGAGGGCCAACCATCAGCTGCAGATAGTCAATGATGATTGCCTTCACACCGTGGGTTGCAACCAGCTTGCGGGCCTTCGAACGGAACTCATAAATTGAAAGTGAAGGTGTGTCATCTATATACAATGGAGAGGAGGACAATTTTCCTATTCTCTGGTTGAGCACATCCCAATCCTCCATTGTCATTTTCACACCACCCTTGATTTTTTCAGAAACCAGGCCCGTCTCACTTATCATAAGACGCTTCATCAGCTGCTTGCTGCTCATTTCAAGTGAAAAGAACGCAACCGGAGTGTGATATTCCACGGCCATGTTCCTTGCCATTGTGAGCACGAAGGCTGTCTTACCCATTGAAGGACGGGCAGCAATGATAACCAAATCGGAAGGCTGCCATCCAAGTGTATAGGAATCTATCCCGGTATATCCGCTGGCAACACCGCTCAGGCCGTCTGTCCTGTTCTGCACCTCCTGCAAATCCTCTATCACCTCGTTTATGACATCCTGCGCAACCTGGGTATCACGCTTCATGTTCTTGTCAGAGAGATTGAAAAGCTTCTGCTGCGTTGTGTTGAGCAAATCGTCAACCGGCATTTCATCATTGAGCGCATCTTTCTGCATCCCAATGGAAATGGAAATCATCTCCCTCTGAATGAACTTCTGAAGGAGCACTTTTATATGGTAGTCCAGATGGGCCGCGGCACCTATCTTCAAACTGAGCGAACTCAGATAAGATGCGCCGCCTATTTCCTCGAGCTCACCTTTTTTGGCCAGTTCATTGGCAACGGTATAGGTATCAACCGGGTCATGGCTCGCCGCCAATGAAGACATTGCCTTGAATATCTTTCTGTTGGACTCCTTGTAAAAGCAATCTGCATTCAAATCGTCCATTACATCGGCAATGGCCTCCTGTTCAATAAGGAGCGTACCAAGAACAGCCTCCTCAATGTCTATTGCCTGAGGCGGCTTGATACCGGCTTCCAGCCCAAGGATTTCCACATCCTTTGCCATTATTCTTCAGTTTCTTCCTGTTGTGGAGCTTCATCCTCTATATCAGGCCTTACAAGAATGCGGCCGCAATATTCACAAACAATTATTTTCTTGCTTGCGTTTATATCAAGTATTTTCTGGGCAGGTATCTTGTTGAAGCAACCGCCGCAGGAATCTCTGGTTACGCTAACTACTGCAAGATGGTTGTGAGCATTGCTTCTTACCTTATTGTATGCGTTAAGAATGCGGGTGTCGAGCTTCTCGGATATCTTAGCGGACTCCTTCAACAAAGCCTCCTCCTGAATGCGTGTTTCCTCTATTATGGAATCAAGTTCGCCTTTCTTTATTTCAAGATTCTCTTTCTTTACCTCTATTGACTTGAGAAGTTCCTCGTACTGCTGCTGCTTCTCATTGAGGGCAACGGTGCTGTCTGCAACGTTCTTCTGGCTCACCTGCATATCAAGCTTCTGATATTCTATCTCCTTGGAGAGCGATTCGTATTCGCGGTTGTTCTTTACATTGTTGCACTGCTGTGTGTATTTCTCAATCAGGGACTTGGCGTTTATTGCATCCTGCTTCTTCCTGGCAATGTATTCATTGGTTGAGGCTATATCCTTGGCAAGATTTGCGCTTCTTGTTTCCATTCCTGCAATTTCATCTTCAAGGTCTGCAACCTCCAGTGGAAGTTCTCCGCGCAAAAGAACTATCTTGTCAATCTTGGTGTCTGTCTGCTGCAATTTGTACAAAAGGCGCAGCTTTTCCTCTATGCTTATCTGAGTATCAAGATTCTTTGCAATCTGCAACGATGCAAAGGTTTCACCCTCAACTACGGAAGGTACTAGAACATTTGTTTTCTTCTTAATTGTGGCCATATCAATTATCAAGAGTTATTTTTCAATTTTGAAACCCGCAAATTTATGAAATTTTCCTACTTATCCAAAGAGTTCCTCACATTTAAAAGCATCTCCTTAACAAGAGTGAGCCTGCCTATTATCTCGGCGGTATTGTCAACACCGTCCTTGTTGTTTTTCATCATTGTACGCGCTCCCTCAAGGGTGAATCCCTTTTCCTTCACCAGATAATGGATTCTTTTTATGGCATCCAGGTCCTTCTGGGTGAACATCCTGTTCTGCTTGAGATTCCTGGAAGGCTTGATGTACTCCGGAAAGGAATTGGACCAGAACCTCACCAAGGTGGTGCTTTCCCCTATTATCGAGGCAACTTCTGAAATTGTGTAGAAAAGTTTCATATTATTGCTGACTTAATCCAGTGACTGTCCTGCGTTTGTAGAAATTGACACTGCATTGCGGAACTTGGCAGGTGTAAGGTCCGCAAAGAAATAGTTTATAGGATCAACGTATGCCCCTCTGTACATAACTTCATAATGCAGATGCGGTGCAAGCGATATTCCGCTGTTGCCAACCGTTGCCACCACTGTCCCTTTCTTTACGCTCTGTCCCCTTTTCACCTGTATGGAGGCCAAATGGCAGTATCTTGTTCTATACCCGTTCAAATGATTGATAACCAACACGTTTCCATCACCTCTGCTGTTTTGTGAAATGGCATCCACCACCCCTGAGCCCGCCGCAAGCACCTCGGTTCCTCCTGCAGCAATCAGATCTATCCCATTGTGGCTGTTCAGACTTTTGAAGAAAGGATTGATCTTCTTCCCATAGCTGGCCCCGAACTGGCTCAGGGAATATTTCCTCAATGGCACTATCGATGGTATATAAAGCACATCGCTGCCAAGCTGGTCGAATTCTCCTTCTATGGTCTTTAAGTAAAGACCTATTATCTGAGCATTCTTCTCAAGTTCCTTCACCCAATCCGAAGTCTTATGAATGAGCCTGTCAATCTTTCCTGTGTCTATATCGCTCTGAAGGAACATTTCCTTGTCTGCAATGGTAAGTGCAGGCGGCTCCGCCTTGAATATGGTCCTGTATATGTCCCTGTCACGGTATTGAAGATATTGCAGGCTGCTGTCCAGGACATTCAGCCTT
>JAZRWT010000122.1:0-2483 GCA_045599845.1 Candidatus Egerieisoma sp.
ATACGCAAGAGCAGCGGTTTCTTTTATAACAACGGTATAATATGCCGTGGAATAAGCGGCCAGACAACAAGCCAGATGCTGCTCAGATTCAGAAGGGAGGTTATTGAATCCGGAGCCTCTACAGTTGTAATTCTTGCCGGAACAAACGACATAGCAGGCAATACCGGCCATATTTCATTGGAAGATATAGCAGGCAACATTGAATCAATGTGCGAACTTGCGCTGCATGCCGGAATCAGGCCTGTAATATGCTCCGTTCTCCCGGCGAATCAATATTACTGGAATACAGAGAAACACCCTGAAACCGAGATTCCTAAATTGAACAAGCTGCTCAAGGAATATGTTTCAAAGTCAAACATTACATACGTTGATTTCTACAGCGCACTTGTTGATAACAGCAAGGACAATGAAAACGGTATGCCTGAAAAATATTCCGCAGATGGAGTCCATCCCAAAGTTCAAGGCTACGCAATTATGGAAGCCATTCTGCTGAAGGCACTCAAAGATGAAACTGAAATCTATCGCAGTGGCAAATCCACGCTCAAGCTCATGAGCTTCAACATACGCAACGGCAAGGGCATGGACCTTGTTACAGATATCAAACGCCCGGCGGCTGTCATTGCTGACCTTGCACCTGACGTTGTAGCTGTTCAGGAAGTTGACAGCGTTACCAACAGGGCTTCAGGAAAATACGTTCTGGGAGAACTTGCCGGCATTACAGGAATGATTCCTCTGTTTTCAGCTGCAATAGATTATGACGGAGGCAAATATGGCGTTGGAATACTATGCCGCACCAAACCAATGTATGTTCAAAGGACAGCACTGCCTGGACGCGAGGAAAACAGAACATTGCTTATAGCCGAATTCTCCGATTATATATTCTGCTGTACACACCTTTCGCTAACGGAAGAGGACCGTATGGCTTCCGTTGACATCATAACATCCGAATTCCGCAAACTGGAAAAGAAAGGCAAACCTATATACCTTGCAGGAGATTGGAACGATGAACCTAATTCAAACTTCGTTTCCATGATGCGCAAGCACTTCACTTTCATATCGGACATTTCCAATTTCACTTTCCCGTCCAACAATCCTGACCGCACGATAGATTACATTGCCTATTGGAAACGAAACGGAACAGGCAAACTCAGGCCTGCCGCAAACGCCGTGCTCAACTCAACAATATCATCAGACCACAGGCCGATATACTGCGAATTGAAATAAAGCCGCTTACTGATTTGTTCATTGTCCGCCCAGCAGGGATATTATGGCTTCAATGCTTGTGTCCTTGAGCAGCACTTTCTTATCCTTGTCCAAAAGATAAAGACTTGGAATGGCCCGGATGCCCCATCGGTTATCGTCCTTTATGCTGGCAGTAGGATCCGCCGCATATATCCATTCCTTTGGAAAATCATTGAAATTGCCCTCCCATTGCTGCAAATCCTCGTCTGTATAAACAGACAGCACCACAAGCTCCTTTCTTTCAATCAAATGCTTTATGAACAATTCCTGAGAAAGCCTCTGCTTGATTTCCTTGCAACTTGTACAACCCGGATTGTTGAAATAAACAATCAGATACTCCGCTCTTGTCTGATATAGGGATGACAATTTCTTTCCTTTACCATCGCCAGTCAGATATATATATTCAAAATCCCTGGCCCTGGTGCCCTTCCTGTTGATTTTCACTATGTCATAATTTGCCCTGTAAGCCAGCTTGTCATCCTCTGAAAGCATCTTTGAAGCCAGAATGCCCTCCAGAACAGGTATATACAATTCCTCGTCGAGCATAGGAGAATTAGGATCGAACAGTACCGTCTCAGCAGCCTTCATAACTCCCAGCAATGCCTTCCTGCTGCCTTTGCCATCCAATTTAACGAACATATCCCCTATTCCCTTACAAGCTTTTTCATATTCCACCTGCAACAGTACATTCACATATCCGGCAAATGCTTCCGCAAGTACCTTGTCGGTCAGCTCATTGTTCAAAGTATCTGCATTCAACCACTTGTCCCAATAATGCACGGCCAGCCACTCCATAACACCTTTGTTATCTGCCTGAAGATACATTGGAACCTCAACGGCCGGAAAAGTCCGCTCTGCTATGCTGCCATTGTTTGAACTTTCATTCAAGCTGCCGGCCTTTACAGAATCATTGCCATTATCGGCACCTGCCCTGTTGTAAACATTGTTTCCAACGCTGTAAAGAACAATGATAACGGCACACAAAAGACCGAAAATCAATTTAATGACCTTCATCCTGCCTTGCCTGTTTATCCTATCCAGTTCATTGCTTTTCCTTGCCATAATCAAGCGTCATCCATTATAATTCATAGCTTCTGCTAACACCTTGGACTTGCAGAGTTATTCACTGCACCAAGGTTTATATTGCGAAAATAATAAATTTGTGCCTATAAATTAAGTCCTGCCAATCGGAAGTCCCATTTCCTAACATAACTTCATATTGTCCGCATAACTGAAACCAG
>JAZRWT010000123.1:0-1396 GCA_045599845.1 Candidatus Egerieisoma sp.
CTTCAACAAGATGTTCTTCAAATGGTGTGCGGGCGAAATCTCCATAATCGTGAAAGTGAATCAGGCCTTTTGGAGTGTTTCCAAGGTTCAATCCATCTTTTTCAAGGAGCATTGCAAGCAGATCTTCTATGTCAAACAGGCAGAAATTATTTATATTCTTTACGAAAACTGCGCATGGATGATCTTCTGCAAGAGGCTCGTCATGAGTCCTCATGAATTCCAGTCCTGCGTAAATGTCCTTGAACATTCTGCTTGCAGCACCTGATGCAGGAACGAACTTGCAGATCTTTCCATTATTGGCAACATATTGTGAATAAGCCACAAGCGCGTGTTCCTTTGATTTCTTGGTTAATCTTGATATACCGTTTCCAACAGAAGCTGAATCAACTACTTTCAAATACGGAAAACCGGTGCGGAAGTTTTCCAATTGTTTTTCAAAACTGAGCATAATATTTCGTTATTAAGTGTTATCAAACATTAAAGTTAACTGAAAATTCCCTACGATAAACATAGTTGGACCTGATTGATTCGAAATTTTCTGGTGTCTTTCTTAACAGTTCATCCAATTCATATACAGGAAAGGCATCAAGAAGCTGATTACAAATGTCATTCTGACCTGCCTGTGTGTTCAGGATTATCTGCTTGCTTTTACCGTACCAATCAGAAGGTGCCGTGAAGCCGGCAAGTTCCTTGATGCCGGCGAATTCCGCCAGATTGCGCACGCTCATGACAGTGGCATTTATCTTTCCTTCAAGCGAATAACCCGCAATGTGCGGACTTGCAATGTCTGCCAATTCCAGCAAATCACCATTGATTTCCGGTTCTCCAGGCCATACGTCAAGCACAAGACCGCCTAGCATATTTCCATGCCTGAGCAATGAGGCTGTATCAACTATGTCACCTCTTGACGAGTTTATGATTACAGGCCTGCGTTTCAAGGCAACTAGGAATTTTTCATTTATCATTCCTTTCGTAAGTGCTGTGAGTGGTACATGGAAAGTGATTATATCGCAGTTCTCAGCGAGTTCCTCAAGTTCGTAATATGGAATACAAGGTTCGTGCAGTTTGAATGGATCGTTGCGCATAAGTTTGAATCCAAGCATTTCCCCCAGATTTGCAACTTTAGAGCCCACGTTCCCAACGCCAACTACTCCGAGCGTTTTATTGCTTAAATCTATATTCCTTGAATGAGCGAAACAATAAAGGCAGGTGAAGACATACTGCATTACTCCGCCGCTGTTGCATCCTGCCGCTGAATACACTTTGATTCCTTTTTCTATGCAGTATTTCAGAGTTATGTGGTCAGTACCAATCGTTGTGCTTATAATACACTTTATATTACTGCCTTCCAGAAGTTCCTGCGTGCAGTTTGTCCTGGTTCTTACTATAAGAACAT
>JAZRWT010000124.1:0-3879 GCA_045599845.1 Candidatus Egerieisoma sp.
CAAGATCAAAAGGCTCCTCTTCAATGAGGGCAATGGCCGAACTCATTCCTGCAAGCACTTTCACGCCGCTCCCCCTCAAGGCTTCCTGCAATGAGAAATAATGCCCTTGATTGCATATTACCACATACTTCGGCCTGTACTCAATAGCCTGGCTGGCAAGAAGTTCCCAGCTGTTATTGGCGCAAAGCATGCCAATGCGCAGCATATCGGGATGCTGCCTTACAACATCAAGCGCCTGACGGCCTATGGAACCGGTAGAGCCCATGATGGCCAGGGTTCTTGGTCTGGAAGCAAACTTGTTTGAATTATCTATCGCAAGTGGCATATAATGATTTTAGAATTTAATGTAATCGGAAGGATTGAGGGCATTCCCGTTGTACCAGAGTTCGAACTGAAGCTTGCCTCCACCACCCTTTCCGTTGAGTGAGCCGGATATGGCAATAGGCATGCCTGAAGTAATGGCATCGCCCGGGCTCTTGAGGAGCTCAGCATTGTATCTGTATATGGAAATCAGATTGCCAGGATGCTGAATTTCAATTACATATCCCTTGTCTTCCGTATAATCGGCGCTTATCATGGTGCCGTCATGAACTGCAAAGACCACGCTGTTCTCAGGAGCATAGAGTTCAACGGAAGTATGTGTGTCGCTGAAATCCTTTACCAGATTCCCGGCAATCGGGGAATGCAGATTCAGCTTTTCTATTTCCTTGAATACGGAAAGCTTCTGCTTCTTGTCATTGCCTGAATCCTCGCGTTCAACCACCTCGCGCAAAATAGAATCCTTTGCTGCAAGCTCGTCCTTGGCAACAAGTGAAACAGTATCGCCAAAACCGCTCATCAGAAGCACGCTGTCAATCTCAAACGGTTCCTTGCCTATTGCTATACGCTGGATATTTGAAAGCTGGAGCTGCCAGAGCTTCATTTCACGGGTAAGCGAATCAATCACAAAAGCGTTGCGCACAAGTTCCCTGCGGCTTCTGGCGGTAGGATATCCGGGTATGAGCTCACGTATGGGAGTGAATACAATAAGACAGATCAGAGCACAGCCCATGAAGAACAGCACAACCCCCATGACAAAGGTCAGCTTTCTGGCCGTTCCTGCAATGTGGAAGATTTCTTTGCCTTCAGAATGGTTCACAAAAGTCAAACCATATATTTTCCTATCCTTTTTCTTGGATTCTTTTCCCATAAAACTGCATTATTTCATTATCTTTGTAAAATATGGACAGAATACTCGGCATTGACTACGGAAGGAAACGTGTGGGAGTTGCAGTAAGCGACCCTCTACAGATATTCGCATCCGCACTTGAAACCGTACATTCTGCAAAGATAATTGAATATATCAAAAATTACACCCAAAAAGAGAAGCTTGTGCTCATTGTGGTAGGGTATCCCATGAACCTCAACAACAAGCCGTCCGAGGCTGCCGCAGATGTTGACCAGTTCCTTAAACAACTTGCCAGAGCATTCCCTGATATCCCGGTTGTAAAGGAAGACGAACGCTTCACCTCCTGCATGGCAATGCAGGCCATGATAAATGGCGGAGTGAAAAAAAGCGGGAGGAGAGTCAAGGGAGCCGTTGACAAAGTGAGCGCAGCCATAATTCTTCAAACCTATCTTGACAGAATGCAGCAGGCCTCGGACAGGCTGCAGCATGTATAAACACCTTAAAAATATGTTACTGCCTATTTATATTTACGGAACGGGCGTGCTTCGGGAGAAAGCGCAGCCTGTTGACCTTGAAACAGAAGAAGGAAAAGAAGAGCGCCTGAACGGAATCAAGGAACTGCTCAATGACATGTACCAGACAATGAAGCACGCAGACGGAGTGGGCATTGCCGCACCTCAGGTTGGAAAGAGCCTGCGCATGCTCATTGTTGACGGAACAGGACTTGCAGAAGACATGCCGGAACTGAAGGACTTCAAAAGGTATATGATAAACCCTGTTGTTACAATGGAAAGCGCCGAAACCGCCGAGTACTCCGAGGGCTGCCTGAGCGTCCCGGACATTCACGCAGACGTTACAAGGCCAAAGACCATAGAGGTGGAATATTTCAATGAGAAGTTTGAAAAGATAAAGGAGACTTTCACAGGTTTCGCCTGCCGCATGGTAGAGCACGAAATGGACCATCTCAACGGCCACATGTTCATAGACAGGGTATCCCCTATCAGACGCAAGCTCATGGCCGCAAAACTTGCCAAACTTCAGGGAGGCAAAGTGAGAACCTCATACAAGACCGTAACCGCATCAAGAAGCAAATAAAGCAAAGCCGCATGTCAGCTTTTCATGCATACGATATAAGAGGAATCTACAACGTGGATTTCAACAAGGAAACCGCATACAAGGTAGGTTTCTTCATTCCTGAACTTCTGGATACCAATGAAGTGCTGGTTGGCAGGGACGCCCGCGTTTCATCACCGGAAATACACGATTCCCTGATAGAAGGCATAACCGATGCCGGAGCCAACGTGATTGACCTTGGCCTCACCACAACCCCAATGGTATATTTCGCAACTGCAAAATACGCCTACAAGGCATCGGTGCAGATTACCGCCTCCCACAATCCAAAGGAGTACAACGGCATGAAGGTTTCCACCACCAACGCACTTCCTGTTGGCCTTGACACAGGTCTTGGAACAATCCAGCAATGGATAGAACAGGAACGCAGCTGCATTCCGGTATGGAAAACAGGTGGAAGGAAAGGCAAGGTTGAAACTATGGACATTCTGCCGGCCTATAAGAAATTCATGAGCCGATACGTTTCAGATTTCTCCGGACTCAAAGTTGCCGTTGACCTTTCAAATGGAATGAGCGCCTTGGTTATCAAGGACATACTTGCCGGAACAGGTGCACAGTTCTCTTACATCTGTGACACTATTGACGGCACCTTCCCCAACCACGAAGCCAACCCTCTTATTGCCAAGAACATTGTAATGCTTCAGGAAGAGCTTGCCCGCACAGGGGCTGACCTTGGAATGATTTATGACGGTGATGCGGACCGTGTGATGTTCATAGATGAAAACGGCCGCTTCATTTCCCCTGACCTTATTATAGCACTCATGGGGCGCTACTGGTTCGGAATGCACGGATTCAATGCCACACCTATTGATGTTCCAGGCAATTCATCAGCCATTGCTCCCCCTCAGGTTGGCAGACCGGACGATTGTTCTTCGAAAAGCGGACAGCCGCAGAAAAACGTGATTGTACTTCAGGACATCCGCAGCAGCAAGGCTGTTGGGGAATATCTGCAGCAATGGGGAGCTCAAGTACACACCTGGAAGGTTGGCCGCGCCTTTGCAGCCAAGAAACTTCGCGAGCTTGACGGCCTTTTCGGCGGTGAACTCGCAGGCCACTACTATTTCAAGGAATTCTTCTACTCAGACAGCGGAATCCTTGCCTCACTCATAGTCCTCAACATTGTTTCCTCCTTGCACCGCAATGGCATCAGATTAAGCCAGGCCATAGCTGAAATAGAGACTTACAGGAACTCCGGTGAAATCAATTTCAAACTGGAGGCCAAGCAGGAGGCCATGGATGAAGTGAAAAGGGTTTTCTCCTCGGAGGAAAAGCCTCTTGCCATAATGGACTTCGATGGTTACAGGCTGGAATTTCCTCACTGGTGGTTCAATATAAGGCCTTCCAACACCGAGCCTTACCTCAGATTCATCTGCGAGGCTGATACTCAGGAGCTTCTTGATGCCAAGGTTGCCCGCGCACGCAGTATAATTGAAAGTTTCAAGTAAATCATTGCAGAAACATACTTATGAATATGAAACGAGTTTATTTGACAATATGCCTGATGCTATGCTTCGTATTGGCTAACGGGCAAAGAATATACTCAATTTCCACCGGCCCTGGTGAAGATGCTTCAAGCAGTA
>JAZRWT010000125.1:0-19687 GCA_045599845.1 Candidatus Egerieisoma sp.
TCGAGCCGCTCATCATGCTGAGTCCCACGAAGAGCATTCCGAATCCCGTGAGCGTGCCGCCAATCTTCTTACCCATGTCCTTCTTTGCAAACATGGCGAGGAATGCTCCTATTCCGGTGAACGCAGAGAAGATAATAGTTGTGGATATGGCGCTTGCCCCGCCGAACATTCCGAGAGCCACTATTTGCGCCGTGATGGTCGTTCCGATATTTGCACCATAGATGATGGTAGCTGCCTGCGTGAGAGACATTATTCCCGCATTGACAAAGCCTATGACCATAACCGTGGTCGCACCGGAACTCTGGATGGCCGCCGTGCCTACCGTGCCTATGCCCACTCCCAGCAGACGGCTGCGGGATGCTTTCGAAAATAGCAACTTGAGTCTTGTGGAGCTTGCGGATTCAATATTGGAGCTCATCATCTGGCAGGCTATGAGGAAGATACCTATACCTGCAAGAAGCGTAAGAACAGCTGAAATAATAACGCCTGTAGTCATAGTATATTGTTTGCAGATGCAAAAGTGAGGTAAAATCACAAGCCTTCAAACGGGTGGCTGTAGATTTAACAGAATCTTAACAATTATCTCATATCTTTGTAACAATATGAAAACAATCCTTATAGTGGAAGATGATGCGGATATCCGCGAAGTTCTCTCCTTCAATTTGGAAAATACGGGATATGCCGTTCTGAGAGCAGCTTCCGCAGAGGTGGCGGAAGCGTTCGTGGGAGATGCGTCACTTATTCTTTTGGACGTTATGCTTCCCGGAATGTCCGGATATCAGTTCGCGAAGAATCTTCGTTCCACAGGCAATGACATTCCCGTGATTTTCCTTACAGCAAGGACCACAGAAAATGACCTCCTGACCGGCTTCAGCGCAGGCGGGGATGATTATATCTCCAAGCCGTTCTCTATCAACGAGGTATTGGCGCGCATCAAGGCCGTGCTTGGCAGGACAATAAAAAAAGATATCGTGACCGTAGGAGGCATTGCTGTGAACAGGCTGCAGAAAACCGCTTCGGCAAACGGGCGCATCCTGGGACTTTCCCAAAAGGAATATGAAATTCTAGAACTGTTGGCCTCAAATAGAGGGCAGTGCTTCTCGCGGGCGGACATCATTTCCAAACTTTGGAAGGATGCTCCTTATGTACTGGAACGAACCGTGGACGTCCATATCTCCAGGCTGCGTTCAAAGCTCGGGGATGAAAGGAATATAATCCAGAACAAATCTGGTTTCGGATATTTTATATGAGTTACAAATTCAAACTCCTTGGCAGTCTTGCCGCATTATTCTTCATAGGCGCCGCCGTACTGGTTGCCGTTGAGATAGGCAGTGAACGCAACTGGAAACGCTCCGTGCTTCAGTCCAGACTTGAAGCGTACACGTACATCATAGACGTGGTGGGCGATTCGGCTGCAAACATTGAAGAAATCCTTCCGGATGACATCCGTATCACTATCCTGAAACAGGACGGAACGGTCACATATGATTCCTACGAGCCCTTGACAGCCCTTGACAACCATCACGAAAGACCTGAAATACAGGATGCGCTGACTGATGGTGAAGGGTATACCATACGCCAGTCAGAAACAGCCAATCAGAAATATCTTTACTTCGCAAAGAACTATGACGGCAGTATCATTAGAGCCGCACTGCCGTTCGAAGTTGATTTGGAGAAATATTTCAGACCCGACTGGGTGCTCCTGGCGGGCATTTTACTCCTCTTCGCAGTGCTTATGCTGCTGGCTATCATCTATTCCCGCAGATATGAAAACGGCCTCCGTGCTGCTTCAGAGAACGCAGCCAAGGAATTGAAGCACTCCCTGACCAGTAATATAGCGCACGAGCTGAAGACCCCGGTGACCAGCATACGGGGCTATCTGGAGACCATTATCGAGAATCCTGACATTTCAGAGGACAAGAAGAATCTTTTCATAGACCGTTCCTATGCCCAATCTATAAGGCTCTCTGAGCTGATACGTGACGTTGCGCTAATCACAAAAATGGAAGAAGCACCAGATCAGTTCCGCATTGAGCCGTTGGACCTATGCAACATCGTCACGGAGGTGAGTGACGAGTTCGAGACCGCTCTGCAGAAAGAGGGAATGAAGATAATCAGCTACGTACAGGACCAGACAATGATGAACGGCAACCGCAGTCTTATGTATGCTGTTGTCCGCAATCTCGTTGAGAACTCTGTCAAGTATGCAGGAAAGGGTGCTGAGATACACATAGAAGCAAAGCGCCACATCAACCAGCTCGTACTGACTTATTATGACAACGGGGCAGGTGTAAGCGAATCCCGGCTCGGAAAGATCTTCGAAAGATTTTACAGCATACCCGGCAAGCCCGGAACTACGGAAGGGTCAGGTCTCGGCCTTTCTATAGTCAAGAATGCCGTTGCGTCCCATAAAGGCACCATATCCGCATCCATAAGGAAAGAGGGAGGATTGCGCTTTGATATGGAGTTTTACCGCATCTAACCTTATCCATTCCGCACTCAACTCTCATTTTGATAGCTGTTGGCAAACACCTTTCTCTTCATCATATCCGTCTGGGAGGGACAAGATTGAGTTAAAATTTTTCAAGAATTTTGCATTCTTTTGCAACCTTTTGGCCGGTAGGAAGGTCTAATATGTGTAATCATTTAAATATATGGAAATATGAACACTCTATTATCTATTTCTTACTTCTGGTCAGCAGAAGCTGTTGTGGCCATTTTTATATGCGTGATTCTTCCTTGCGTAATCGTTTGGCTTGCATCAAGAACCCGTATGCATGAGATGGGCAGGAAAACCGAGCTTGCCATAAAAGCTATTGAAAGCGGGGTGCAGATTGACCCTGATTTCTTTTCCAAGGAAGCCAATGTCAGAAGCATCAAGGAAAAAATCTTCGGGCGTCTTACAACGGGATGTATTCTTTCAGCCATTGGCATTGCACTCATTGCCGTATCAATTTTCTCAAAGAAAGCAATTACGGCTTCCTTCTTAGGTGGCGGTTTTCTCCTGGTAGGAATCGCATTCATCGTGATTTATTTCATAGGTCGCAAACAGTTCGCAGCAGAGATTGCCGCTGAAGAGGCAAAGATTGGTAAAGAACAAGACTGACAGATGACCCGGGAAGAGTTCATCCTTCATCTTCGCAACGTGCAGGAGCCACTGAGGCGGTTCCTGCTATCGCTGTGTGAGGGTAACTCTTTCACTGCCGATGACATTGCCCAGGATGCCTGCATGAAAGCCTATCTTGCCATGGACAGATTCCGCGGTGAAGCCCGCTTCTCCACCTGGCTTTTCGCAATAGCATACAACAGCTGGTGCAACAGGAAGTATGACAGCAGGGCGGAAAGGCTTGAGGATACAAATGCGGCAAGCAGGCCGGATGATGCAGCATCCGACGATTCGTTCAAGTATCAGGCTCTCTATCAAGCCATATCGGCACTCAAGCCTGACGAAAAGGCCGCTATCCTGCTCTTTTATATGGAGGACAAAAGCATCAAGGAAATTTCCGCCATACTGAAAGTACCATCGGGTACTGTAAAGTCACTCCTGTCACGCGGACGTGCAAATCTCAAAATGACAATCAAATGACTATGAATGACAATAACATCAGAGACTTCTTCCACAGCAACAGGCCGTCAACGGCAGATGAAGGAGCATACCTTGCCGGACTGAAATTCAAGCTTGATTCAGTAGAGGAACTCAAGCGCATCCACGATATTGAAATATCCCGTTGCAAACGCAGAACCATTGTGATCTCTGTCTTCAGCATTGCTCTTGGGGCCGCCCTTATGGCATTCATATCATTACAGCCAGTCTCCGTTTTACATCTGGACACACCATTAATAGCACCTGTCCTGTCTTTCATAGCGCATTGGGAAGCGTACATCATTGCAGGTATTGCTATCTTATTCATTTGCTATTATGTAAATGAAAAAGTAATTTTGTTCAAATAAAATGAACAAGAGTATCACACTATTTATGGCGTGCGTTGTATTGTGCCTCGCCGCCATTCCCTGCTCAACAAAGCAGGAGAAGCCTGTTGCTGTATGTGAAAACGGCAAATTCACAGGTTACATTGAAGACAACGGAGTAATTGCATTCAAGGGAATTCCTTATGCCAAGGCACCGGTAGGAGAACTCAGGTGGAAGGCACCACAGCCGGTGGAAGCATCCGATGCTACATTCGAGGCTACCAGCTACAAATGTCCCGGACTTCAGTCATACGATGAGGGTGAGGATGCAAGCCATGGAGAACTGAACGAGGACTGTCTCTACCTCAACGTTTGGACAACTGATCTCAATATGCGCAAAGACAGGCCTGTGATGGATTCAGAAGAATATCAGCGCATTCGGAGGAGACCCTGACAACGTGACAATTTTCGGAGAGTCAGCCGGAGGAGGTTCTGTATGCTGCCTCCTGGTGGCAAAAGGTTCCGAGGGGCTTTTCCGCAGGGCTATCGCTATGTCTTCCCTGGCCAGGATTTCATGAAAGCCTGCCATTCCTGTGAAGTGACATATGCATTCAACAATCTTGAATATGAAACCGGAGCTCCGTACGATCCTGTGCTCACAAAGCGCTTCAGCAACATATTTGTAAATTTCGCCAGAACAGGCAATCCCAGCATAGAAGGTCTGGAAGTTCCACAGTACGAAAAGACCAACAGAAGCACCATAGTTGTAGAAAGGGACTGCAGCATTGACATTGAGCAGAATCCTAATGCCAGGCTTACAGATCTGCTTCTGCCAACTTACTATGACTTCTATCTGAAGAAGCAATAACAGTCCACTCAGGCCGATGGTTCATCGGTGATTCACCAGCATGAGCAACTGGGCCTCAAGCATTGAAACCAGCGGCATCCTGCACCCATGCTTGAGCGCCTCCTTGATAGGACGCGTATAAATATATTCTATTTCAAGAGGATTATGCCTGTCATAGTCCTCTTTCATTGATGTTGTATGAGTCATGCTCCTGGTAGCATCCAGCATGGTATTGACAAATTTCTCATTGAGAGTGGTTGCCCCGCAGGCTTTGCCCGCCTCAAGCACTTCAGCTATCATTGCCATTGCCGATTGCATCATCTTCTCATTGCTGAAAATTTCCTGAAGGCTGGAAGCGGTCACAACTGAAAGGCCGTTGAATACCATATTCCACAAAGCTTTGCCCCAGCGTCCGTCTGCGTATGGAACTTCCCTGTTCTTGAGTCCTGCGTCCTGCAAGTCTTCAGATATGGATTCCATCTGGCTTGCAGTGGCTGACCAGTTGACCAGCTTCAGAAAATTCTGTTCTTCGTGAAGTATATGGCCCGGACCTGTTTTTTTCGCGGCAATATATACGACTCCCCCGCAAATTGCCGTATTTGGGAAATGCGAGTGCAGTTCCTTCTCGAAATAAACACCGTTCTGGGTCATAAGTACAACGGTATCAGGTCTTAACAGTGGTGGCAATATTGAAGGAAGAATATGGTTCATGCTTGTTTTCAAGGCCACTACAACCACGTCAACTTTTGGCATGCTTGAAGTGCTGTCATACACCAATGGCTTGTCTATATGACAGTTACCATTACACGAATCAAGCTGGAGCCCGTGCTCAAGAACATATTCATAATCGCTGTGAAGCAGGAAATGCACTTTGCGCCCGCTTTCGGCCAGTCTGATACCAATATAACCGCCAACAGCGCCCGTTCCTATAATAGCATAAGTTTTTGCCATAATCCACTCATTTTCATAGGCGTGAATGCCTTAAAACAGATGTTTCGCCATATGCGAAACTTGAATATCAAATTTTTGATAAAAATACAAAAAAATCCATTTTATCATAATCCCTGAATCATCCCGATTATGCGGACTGGTATTGTATTTGTGATTTTCAACCTCTATATTTGCAACAGAAGACCAAACCATTCGGGAGCAATCCGCTCCCAAGATTTTTTCCACCCCCACAACAACAGTATTATTCATTGTCCCGGGCCGTTGGCTCTGAACAATTACAACGTTTCTATTAACCGAGCGTGAAATTTGTTTGCTCAGAGCGTACATGACAAATTCCATTCTCAAAAAATTTTATTCGTATGAAAAAGAAAATGCTTGAAATCCTCGTGGATGAGGATGGGAAAATTTCAATCTCTTCTGAAACCAACCCGTTTGCCGGAGCGGACCTCAATTCTGCCGCCTACCTCATGAAATTCCAGACAATCATTGATGAATTGGTAAAGCGCCTGTTCTTATCGTACAAAAATGGAAATTCGTTGAGCCAAATAGTAAAAGCGCTCAGCATAGCGGATATCTGTGCCGATTCCCAACCATATATGTGCATTGAGAATCTGTGGTCAACCATGATGTTTTCCTATCTTCCAAAAAGGGAAAAGACTTACAGGAAAATGAAAGAGTCATATGGATATAAAGTCAAGGTGAAAGAGCCTGTGCAGATGAATCCATTCATGATGAACTGGGACAAACCTAAATCATAAGATATGGATTCAAGGCTTTTAGTAACCAGAACTCTCCCAAATGGACTGACTTGCCCGGTACAACCATACCACGTAAGTTTGAAAGGGTTGGAATCAGCCACTATCTGCCGTGAATATGAAGATTATGATGTAATGGTGAAAAACATTTTTCTATGTGCACGAAGGAAGAACGTGATTGTAATCATATATGCTGTGGTCTCCAATCATGCGCATGTTGCTGTTCTTTCCAACGCTTTCATAAATGTGAAGGCTTTTGCAGACAGTCTGAAGAAAGTACAATCAATGTGGCTCAGGGGGAAATATGGAAACAGCAATGTACTCAAGAAAAAAGACGCGTATATCTCAGTCATTGACACAATGCGATATGCCAGAAATGTTCTTGCCTACATTCCAAGAAACGCGCTTGACAACGGAGCAAAGAGCATTTCCGAATACAAATGGACAGGCTATGGAGCAATGTTTTGCAATGGGAATGGTCTTGAGAGATTTAGCACTGATTTGTCAGGCCAATCTCATGGCTCAAGTTATTTCTATCCTCCAAGGGAAAATCAAAATGATATGCTTGACTTGAGTGAACAGCATGTCATTGCCGTAAAGGATATGTCTACAAGAATGGTGGAGAAACATCTTCACACAGGTGACAAATTGAAAGACGTGCCTTGGCTCTTGAACAGTAATATGGAAATTATTCCTTCATCCGCCTGCGATTGGCAATATCTGGAAATGATATTCAATCACGACCAGGCATTCTTCATGCGGATGATTGGCAGCGTGAATTCATCTGAAATGGCATTCACAATTTCTGACAACGCAGTACGCATGATTACAGACGAAGAATTCGTGAAGCGGGTAAATGAATATTCACTATCGTGGTATAAAACAGATTTGAGAAATCTGTCACTGCAAATGAAAATCAAATTTCTGGAATACCTTGGGAAGAAAATGCATTTGTCGGTAGCCCAGGTTGCCAGATGTTTTCAAATGGAAAGGAAATTAGTGGCCAGATGTTTGGGCAAATCTTTGCCTGTGAGAAAGTGATGTATACATGGAAAGGCACAAGTGCGGAAGGTTTCCAATTTTTGAGCAGACCTTCCGCACCTGCATTTTGTAAACATCTAATTATCAAGCATATATATTTGGACACTGCGGAAGGTTTCCAACTTCTGAGCAAACCTTCCGCATACCCTCACCCTTCATTTCGGATTGCAACAGGATTTGGCAAAGCGTTGGCTCAACAATATTGGCCAACAGGAACTTCAACGCACGTAGCTCCAATCATAAGTACTTGAAAAATAATTACTGACAGAATATTTTATAACCTTAGCAAAAAAACACTTGTTAATGTCGATTGGTAGGATTTATGAAGAATTGGGCGTAAATTTGCAATTTATTTCCTTTTGTCCGTTATCCAGGACGGATATCAAAAAATTTTACAGTATGAAAATGTTCAAGGATAACTTCAAGGCATGGCAGTGGTACACAATAATAATTTCTATGATTGTGTATTCCATTTTCTATTTTGTACGCAAGAACTTCTCCATAGCAATGCCCGGACTTACAGCCGAGTATGGAATATCGAACACAAGTTTTGGAATTGTCATTGCCATAGGTTCACTTGTTTACGGATTCAGCAGATTCATAAACGGTTTCATTGTTGAGAAGGTGAGCACCAAGGTTTTCATGGCATTGGGACTTTTCCTGTGTGCCGCGGCCAACTTCTGTTTCGGATTCGGTCTTGAATTGAGTTATGCCATTACAGGAGTGCACGAAGGCCCTCAGTTCATAAACATGCTTATTCTGGTCATTGGCGTTACCATTGTCCTGAACCAATATTTCCAGGGCTGCGGTTTCCCTCCATGCGCAAGGATGCTTCCTCAGTGGATTGCTCCCAATGAACTGGCAACAAAAATGAGCATCTGGAACACGTCACACTCCATAGGCGCCGTAATTGCCGTAGTTATCTGCGGTCTGATCATGACCAATATGGGTGCCGATATGAGCGGCGATTCCTCAATCGTTTCACAGATTGCGGCCAATCTCGCCGCCAGCATAAAAGGATGGAACAGCATACCTGAGGCTGAACAGCAGGCAAAAATCATGGGATATGCCGCCCACTACGGAGCCTGGCGCTTGTGCTTCTTCATCCCGGGAATCGTTGCAGTTGGAGGTGCAATCCTTGCACTTCTTGCCCTTAAGGATACTCCGCAAAGCGTTGGTCTTCCGGAAATTGAGGGAACTAACACAGGCAAGGAAGCCATAAAGGACAAGAAAGGCGCACACAAAGGTTTTCTCAACCACATGGTGTTCCGCAACAAATGGGTATGGTATTTTGCAATAGCCAACATATTCGTTTACGTTCTAAGAATGGGCGTTCTTGACTGGGGACCGAAGTTCCTCACCGAAGACCGAGGAATGAACATAAAGGATGCCTCCTGGAGCGTTGCCGCATTTGAAATCACTGCCATAATAGGCACCATATTCGCCGGTTGGGCAACAGACAGGATATTCAAGGGAAAGGCACACAGAATGTGCCTGTTCAGCATGATAGGTTCAGTTCTGTTCTTTGGAATCTTTGCACTTGTGCCTATGCCAACCTTTCCAAGCATCTGCATGCTGGCCCTCGCAGGATTCTGCATTTACGGACCTCAGGCGCTCATTGGAATCGGAGCCGCCAACCAGGCCACCAAGGAAGCATCCGCAACAGCAAACGGAGTAACAGGAATTCTAGGTTATCTGGGGTCTGCACTTTCTGCACTGGCGATAGGCATAATAGCTGACAATCTTGGCTGGAACTGGGTTTTCATAACCTTCATCATAACCGGACTTGTTGGTGCCCTGGTCTTCCTCCTTATGTGGAAAGCACCGCGCGATGGTTACAAACGTGCCCAGGACTACACCAGCAGCCTCATGACCGACAAAAAATAAAAGCGTTGAAACAAATTAAATGATTCAAGTTTCGCAAGCCCATGTAAGTTCTTGAAAAGGAATAAATTAAATGTTTGCAAAACTTAAGTTAAAGGATTGAGGCACAACTAGTTCAAATGAACGGAGGATTAACGGAAGCAAACAAAGAAACAAATCAAGAAGTGGACAAAGAAGCAAACAAAAAAGCGAACGGAGGATTAACGGAAGTGAACAAAGCAAAACTTACAGAAGAGCTTAAAGAAAAACTCAGGAAATTGCGTCACGTTGCCCTGGATATGGACGGTACCATTTACATGGGCAAAACGCTCTTTCCTTTCACCATACCCTTCCTTGAGAAATTGGACAGACTAGGTATAGAGTATTCATTCCTTACAAACAATCCATCGCAGTCAATAGAAGACTATATTGCCAAGTTGCACAGGATGGGTATTCCTTGCGAGGATGAGCAGATGTACAGCACAACAACCGCCACAATTGAATATCTGAAAGTCAATTTCCCGGAAGCAAAACGTTTGTTCCTCTTAGGGACCCCTTCTATGATATCGCAGTTCGAGGATGCAGGTTATATAAGTTGCCATGATTCTGCGGATGACGTTCCGGATGTTGTTGTTGCAGCTTTTGACAAGAGCCTCACTTATTCGCGTCTTTGCCGCTGCGCATGGTGGATTTCACGCGGACTTCCTTATCTGGCCACAAATCCGGACTGGGTGTGTCCTACCGATGAACAGACAATTCTTGTTGACTGCGGTTCAATCTGTGCCTGCCTTGAAGGTGCAACGGGCCGCAAACCTGATCTGGTGATTGGCAAGCCGAACAAGGAATTTCTGCTGGGCATTCTGAACCGTAGAGGGCTCAAGCCGGAAGAGGCTGCAGTTGTTGGAGACAGGATTTATACGGATGTGCAGACAGCCCTCAACGCCGGGTCATGCGGTGTTCTGGTTCTTTCAGGAGAAACAACTTTGGAAACAGCCCTTGCCGCAAAGGAACCTCCTACTGTCATCTGCAAGGATATTGAAGAATTCGGTCAGCTTCTGGAAGAAGCACGTTCCTGAGTTATTCCTAAAAAAGCGGACAATAGGGGTGAATAATAAAAAGAGTATAAAAATTAATTCCTTGCTAACATTGAGCTGTCAATTATGAGCGGATATCTGTTGCTTATTTATTTTTTCATTGCTATAGCGCTGATTATTATTGCAGGCGCAAAATGGAAAATCCATCCTTTCCTTGTACTCATCGGAGTGAGCCTTATCCTGGCCCTTGCCTGCGGAATCACTCCTGAAAGACTTCCGGCTGTAATCGGAACCGGATTCTCCTCAATTTTTGCAAGCATAGGACTTGTCATAATATTTGGTACTGCGATAGGTACGGTGCTTGAGAAAAGCGGAGGTGCTGTGAAACTTGCCGATATTGTTCTCAAGGCAGTTGGCAAAAGGCATCCTCAGTTGGCCATGCTTCTGCTTGGATGGATACTCTCGATTCCTGTTTTCTGTGACAGCGGATTCGTTATTGTGAACCCTATTCGTAAATGGATGGCACGAAGGAGCGGTGTGAGCCCAATAACGCTTGCCGTTTCACTGGCCGGAGGCTTGTATGTAAGCCATGTCCTCATTCCTCCAACACCAGGTCCTATTGCAGCGGCCGGAATGGTAGGTCTTGAAGACAATCTTCTCATGGTAATAGGTTTGGGCGTTCTGTGCTCAATCTTCCCTCTGACAGCCTGCTATTTCTGGGCCAGGTACATTGGTCCGAAAATCACCATTAACAATGAGGAAAACCTTGCCATTAAAGACGAACAGGAGCAAGGCCGAGACGGGAATTGCAATAAACATAGAAGACAGGTGGAAGTACAAGGTGAGAATTGCAATAAAAACAGCAAGCAGGAGCAAGTTCAAGACGGAAATAATTGCTCGGAGGCACAGCATATCAACGAAAATGCGAGCGAAGTGTTCAGAAAAACCATCGCTGTGGAAAAACTTCCAAACGCTTGGATGAGTGCCCTTCCTCTAATAGTGCCCATACTGCTTATGGGAGTTTCTTCAGTGCTCTCAATGGCAGGTTCTGAGGCCAGCTGGGCCATCTTCCTTGGCAAGCCTGTAATTGCCTTGATTCTGGGTTTCCTGTGCGCATTGCCGCTTATAAAGAGGAATATGATTAATGAAGTCATGGGACAGACACTTGTAACGGCCGGTCCTATTATATTCATAACTGCTGCGGGAGGTATTCTGGGGCAGGTTATCATGGAAACAGGTTTCGTGGACTTTGTAAAGGAGAATGCAAGCTCACTTTCCAGTATAGGCATTTTCTTCCCGTTCCTTATTGCCGCAATACTGAAAACTTCTCAAGGTTCCTCAACCGTGGCAATAACAACTACAGCCGGCATAATGGGCGCATTCTCAAGCAGCGAATCGCTTATGAGCGTTCTCGGGCTCTGTTCTCCTCTGGCCGCAGGACTTACTGTAATGGCAATAGGTTCAGGAGCTATGCTGGCTTCGCACGCGAACGACAGTTATTTCTGGGTTGTAACCAATTTCAGCGGGATGAAGCTGGAACAGGGATACAGGACCCACACAATAATGACAATACTCATTTCACTAGCCGCAATGCTTGAAATCTGGATGCTCTACCAGCTGCTTTGCTGAATGCGCCTGAATTTTGGAAATCATGCTCTGTATTTGTGATACGTCAATAGAACCTTATTGGAATCTGGCGGCGGAAGAATATCTGCTCAAGGAATTCAACGAACCTGTTTTCCGCCTTTGGAGGAATGACAACGCCATAATAGTGGGCTGCAACCAGAACACTCTGGCAGAAATAGACGCCGGATATGTCAACGAACATAATATCAAGGTGGTAAGACGCCTGACCGGCGGTGGTGCAGTATTCCACGACCTGGGCAATCTGAACTATACTTTCATTGAACCAAGGAACACAAATTCTGGCGGGCAGATTCAAGCGCATGGAGAATCAGATTCCACAACCTCGCATAATCCAAAGGCTGACAACCCGGCGGAAATGTTCCGCAAATTCACTGCGCCAATAATTGCCGCCTTGAACTCACTTGGAGTGAACGCAGCGCTTGTTGGCAGGAACGATCTGCTGATTGACGGCAGGAAGTTCTCCGGGAATGCCGTCTGCATTTACAAGAAGCCTGACGGCAGTGAAAGGGTGCTTCAGCACGGGACATTGCTGTTCAACAGCAATATGGCTGACATCAGCGGTGCGCTCAAGGCCCGTCCCGAAAAATTCATTGGCAAGAGCGTTGCCAGCAACGCACAGCGTGTGACCAACATATCCTCGCACCTGAACAATGGCTGGAGCGTTGAAGATTTCCGCAGTTTCCTTATGGATTACATTATTCGTAAATTCAATGGACTGGGGGCAAGTTCGTCATCCTGCAACGGTATTCAAGGACAAAAAATAATCAATGACATTGTTAAAAATGAGCCGGTAAAATGCGAAGTTTATGAATATAATGCAAAGGACATTGAGGCCATTGACAAACTCTGTGCTGAGAAATATTCCCAGCAGTGGTGGAATTACGGCAAATCCCCGAAATACAGTTTCAAGAACGTGCGCAAATTCCCTTTCGGCCTCATTGAGATATACTTCAACGTAAAGGAAGGCCGCATTTCAAACCTAAACATATTCGGTGATTATTTCTCAACGCAGCCAACCCGGGACGTAATCAATGCTCTTGAAGGCACAATGCACACTCCGGGGGCAATAGAGGAAGCCCTGAATTCACTCCCCTGCCCTTTTGAAGAGTACTTCTCCCCTGCCGGCCAGGATGCCGCCCAACACCTCAGCGCCTGCGAATTCGCCCGTTTGTTCTACTGACATTATTTACTCATATTCTTTATTTCGGGATTTTTTTATAAATATATTTTATATTATGGAATTTTCCTTTATTTTTGTAAAAAAATTGGAGGATGAGGATTGTTGCACATAGAACCCTTAAAGAATTCTATGAACAGGAGGGGCATGAAGATGCCAGGATTCCGCTGGAACGATGGTACCATGAAGTGGCTGAAGCGCAATGGCACAATTTTGCTGAAATGAAACAATATTTCGGTTCTGTTGATTCCGTTGGAAACCAGCATTATGTTTTCAATATCAGCGGCAATAAATACCGTTTGGTGGTTGTTGTGAAATTTATAATGGGATATGTCTTCATCAGATTTGTAGGAACTCACAAAGAATACAACAAAATTGATGCGGCATCAATATAATGGCTTTTATTATGAGAAAAATTACTGAGGAACAATATAAGTTTGCACAATCAAGAGTAGAGGCACTGCTTCCGCTAGTAGATGACAGTACACCGCTTACAGATCCTAAAGCCGTGGAACTTGTCATGATGTCCGATATAGTGATTGATTATGAGCAGGAACATTTTCCCATTGAAAAGCCAAGCGTTGCCGAACTCATTGCAGACGGGCTTAAAGATAGCAAAATCACGCAGAAGCAACTGGCCGAGGAACTTGGAGTCAGCACTACACGGGTGAATGATTTCGTTTCAGGCAGATCTGAGCCCAATTTAAAAATTGCTGGACACATCTGCCGCTTTCTCCACATAAGCCCTGCCGCAATGCTTATGATCTGATTCTATATTTCGTCCACTCCTACCAGGCCTTCCAGAACGGCGTAGATTGCCATGCGGCCTATGGACTTTGTACCAAGTTTGGCGCAGATGTTCGTGCGGTGGAAAATCACGGTTGCCTGTGAAATGCAGAGTTCATCGGCAATCTCCTTGTTCAGCTTTCCCTTGACCATTCCCTTGAGGACCTCCTGCTCACGCTCCGAAAGCAGTTTGCTTATACGGACAGGAGCGGCGGAAGCCATGTTATGAGCACTATGGCCGCTCTGGTGCATCATTATGAACGAACGGAAAAGTTCCTGCTCGCTGCAGGCAATGTTCAGGCAATGCCACCCGGTCATATCCGATGGAAGCCCCTCGCAAAGCACAAGGCACTTCCGTCTGTCAGTGAAGAAATCCGGATTGTCACGCACAACGCTCTCGGCCACAAAGAAATGAAGAACATTTTCATTACCATCAGCCTGGTAGGCACTCAAGGAAGGATAGCTTGCAACGTTGAACTGCCCGAGAAGTTTTTCAAAAGGTGCGAAGTCGGTTATCAGAGACCTCACCGCCGCGCAGCACAGGGCATTTGGATGTATTATGGCAATGATTGGTTCTGACATAATGTTGTTCGAGCACTTTCAGTACACAAAAATAGTGAATATATTTGATGCTTTTCAAAGAATTGTCCTATTGCATATCAATCCAATTGGAATTAACTTTGCCATGATGAGAGGATAAATGTTTTGAAAATTTAACACATCACAATATGAATATTAAATCAGTAGGCGTTCTCACCAGCGGAGGAGACGCACCTGGAATGAATGCGGCAATCAGAGCCGTGACACGCAGCGCAATTGCAGAGGGTTGGAAAGTTTTTGGAATTTATCGCGGTTGGGAAGGACTGATTCACGACCACGTTGAGGAGTTCACTACAGAAAGCGTATCCAACATCATCCAGAGGGGCGGCACAATCCTCAAGAGTGCTCGCAGCGATATGTTCCGCACGCCTGAGGGCCGTACAATTGCGTACGAGACGCTCAAGAGACACGGCATTGACGCACTGGTTGTAATCGGCGGCAACGGTTCTCTGGCCGGCGCTCAGGAACTTGCCAAGGAACACGATGTTCCTGTAATAGGTCTGCCCGGAACGATTGACAATGACCTTTACGGCACTGACCACACAATAGGTTACGATACGGCCCTGAACACCATAGTTGAGTGCGTTGACAAGATAAGGGACACCGCCAACGCCCACGATAGAATCTTCTTTGTTGAAGTCATGGGCCGTGACGCAGGATTCCTTGCTCAGAACAGTGCCATTGCAGCAGGTGCGGAGGCAGCCATAATACCTGAAGATGCAACGGAGATAGACCAGCTGGCCACTTTCATCGAACGAGGTATAAGGAAGTCAAAAGGCAGTTCCATAGTCCTTGTTTCAGAGAAGGACGGCGGCGCAATGAAATATGCGGAAAGGGTCAAGAACGAGTACCCTCAGTTTGATGTACGCGTATCCATACTCGGCCATCTCCAGCGCGGAGGCAAGCCAAGTGCCTACGACCGCATCCTGGCCAGCCGTATGGGCTACGCAGCCATTGATGCTCTCAAGGAAGGCCAGAGGAACATTATGATTGGCATATATCAGGACATTCTCCTGAACATTCCTATTGCCAAGGCCATAAAGATAAACAAACCTATAGATCAGGAACTCATAGACGTGCTGAATGTTCTTTCCATTTGATATAGTTTGAACTGTGACTTCTCAAATCCAGCCGATTCCCGAAACTTCATTATTTCGCGATATGAAACGAATTCTTTATCTTTTTACAGCCATATTATTCACGCTTGGAGCAAATGCACAGGATGCATCACAGGATGTCAGGGAGCTTCTGCGCCAGGACCCTACCAGAGCCGCCAACCTTCACCACACCTACGAAATACCTGAAATAGTTGACACGCCTGCTCCTGAAGGATATGTTCCTTTCTACATAAGCCACTACGGCCGTCACGGAAGCAGATACCACACTGCAATGAGCAGGATTACTGACATTTCCGTTTACCTTGACACTCTTCTGGCTGAAGGCCTGCTTACAGAAGAAGGCAAGAATATTCATAATACACTGGCGATAGTCAAGGAAGACCATAAGGATATGGAAGGCATACTCACACAGAAAGGGAGCCGTGACCATCAAGGCATTTCCCAGAGAATTTACGAGCGTTTCTCTCCTGTTTTCAACCAGCAGGAGCGCAAGGAGGTTCTTTGCGAGTCATCTGATATCCAAAGATGTATACAGAGCATGGCCAATTTTGCAGTTCAGCTGAAAGGCAACAACCCGCAACTGAATTTTCTCCTATATACCGGACCAAAATTCAGGAAATATCTGGCTGCTAGCGTACCATACCAGAAGACCAATGTCCGCAGGGCCAATGTCCGCGATTCAATCCTGAGAGCAAGTCTGAATACAGAACGAATTATGGAGGCTTGGTTCACAGACAAGGCCAGGGCTGCGGAACATTTTGGCAAGAACAGTCCTGCAAAATTCATTTACAACGTTTTCCAGGCCGGCATAATTGCCCAGAACCTTGACATTGAAGATCCATATATTTACAAGCATTTCACAGAAGATGAGATTTATGCAATGTGGAGAACGGACAACGCCGAGAAATATGGAATAATGTGTGCCTCACTTGAAAACGAGCAGATAAGCGATGAAGTTGGCCGTGCGGTTTTACGTGACATCGTATCCAAGGCCGACGAGGCTCTTGCCAACGGAAGCAGCAAAGCCGCCGACCTGCGTTTCGGGCACGATTCAGGACTTCTTCCTCTCATCAGCTTCATTCAGATAGAAGGCCAGAACAGGATCATGCACATGGCCGATGCCGAAGCCAACGGCTGGTACGGTTTTGTTGCAATGCCAATGGCCTCCAACCTGCAGCTTGTATTCTACAGGAAAGTTTCCGATGGATGCACCGGCTGCAACAGTGACAATGATACTCTCGTAAAGATTCTCTTCAATGAAAAGGAAACCATCATTCCTGCCCTGCCAGCATTCCAAGGGCCTTACTACAGTTGGAGCGAACTCAGGGAGTATTTTGTAAAACTTTGAATCCCTAATATTTAAGTTATATGAAATCGTTCAGAAAACTAGCATTTCTGCTTTTAACATTTGCTTTTATGGCTTCACCTGAAATTATCTGTGCACAGGACATTACTCTTCCTGCCCACGAAACAAACAGCGCAAAAATGTCCGTTTCCCAGGCATTGGCCACCAGACATTCAGTCAGGGAATATTCATCAAAGGAACTCTCTGCCCAGGAGTTGAGCAACGTCTGCTGGGCCGCTGTTGGAATGAGCCGTGATGACAATCACCGTACTGCTCCAACTGCAATGAATAGACAGGAAATCAGGCTTTTTGTATTCGACAAAACTGCCGTGTACGAGTACATGGCAAAAAGCAACGTTCTGAGACAAGTGGTTAAAGGTGATCACAGAGACTTGCTGGCAGGAGGAAAGTTTCCTCAGAAATTCGTCATGGACGCTCCAGTTACATTGCTCATGGTCATTGATTTCGACCTGTTCAAATCCCAGGATGAGCACGCAAAGCAGATGACTTGTGTGGATGCCGGCATAGTTTCAGAGAACATCAATCTCTACTGCCAGGCCGCTGGTCTTGTAACCGTACCAAGAGCTCAGATGGACAAGGAAGGCATTTCCAAACTCCTCGACCTCACTGCAAACCAGCTGCCAATATTGAACAATCCTGTAGGATATCCGAAGAACAAATAGTTCAGGCTTTCATAACCATTCCTATCTTCTTTGCCATCTGAACAGGATGGCATTTTTTCTCCTGCCACACAGCGAATCCCGAACGCTGTATAGTGTAAAATCTCTTTACAGTATGTGTAAAGAAACTTTACACTATTTCTATGTCAAGGAATTGGGAATATACTGATTATTAGCAAAATATGGCTGTTGGCACGCCAAATGCTATACATTAAAAGTATAGGTTAGTGAATAACAGCTATGAGAATGATCCATATTAAAGCTATTCTTATTCTGGCGTTTTCGACATCGCTTTCAATTGAAGGCATGGCTCAAGATGAAGGCACAAAAAAAAGGATGTCTCTTCACGACTGTATGGAGTATGCGGTAAGCAACTCCACGAAAATGAGGATACAGGCGGCGGACCGCAGCGATGAACAGTGGCAGAGAAGACAGGCTATCATGCGCGTCTTCACGCCGAGTGTTGATGCACAGACCTATGCTGACAACCAGTACGGAAGAAATCTGGATCCTGAAACCAATACTTATAACAAGGTGACAACCTTCCACAATGGATACAGTGTAAGTGCAGGAATAACGCTCTTTGATGGTTTTCAATCAGTAAACACTCTGAGAATGGCATCAACAGCTGCCAAGATAGGACTTAGCAAGGAACAACGAACACGTGACGAAATCTGTCTTGCAACAATGGAGGCATATTACAATGTAATCTATTATACGGAGCTTGAATCTGTACTGAACGGACAGGTGGCTACGGCGCAGACAGCAAGGGACAAGGCTGTCCGTCAGGAGGAACTTGGACAGAAGGGACATGCAGATGTGCTGCAGATGGAATCTGAACTTGCTCAGAAACAATACCAGCTTATTACAGTCAGGAATCAGAAGAATGATGCAATGATTACTTTAAAGGATGTAATGTTCTGGCCTGTTGAGGATGAACTTATTATTGATATTGATGTTTCAGAACCTATATTGACTCTTGCCCAGGTTTCAGAGCTGTCTTCTTCTGCTAAAGCCGTTCTTCCGGATGCAGAGATAGCCCTATTGAACGTAAAGCAGGCAGCGTTGGGCCTGAAATCTGCCCGTGGAGCATATTCTCCAACTTTAGGGCTGCATGGCGGATGGTCTACCACATATTACACCTATCCAGGCAGAGCAGGCTACACACCGAGGTCCTTCGGGGACCAGTTCAAGAACAATGGAGGTGAATACATACAGCTTTCACTGAGTATCCCGATCTTCGACCAGTTCAGACGCCGTACGACTCTTAATATGAAGAAGAATGCACTTGTTCGTGCTGAAGCGGAGCTGGAACAGAAGATGCGTGACATAGAGAACGAAGTGGTCCGCGCCATAAGTGACCGTGAAGGAGCTCAGGCTTCATTTCATCAGGCAGCCCGCCTTGCCGACGTGCAGAAGGAAGCATACCAGCTCAGCACGAAGCAGTTTGAGACGGGGCTGATTTCGGCGATTGAGTATCAGACCGCTTCGCAGACTTATCTCAATGCAATGGCCGAGAGGATGAACTCTCTGCTGCAGCTCAAGATCAAGGACGCAGTAGTGCGCTATTATAACGGAGAACCTTACATCAATCAGTAAACAATAGAGACAATGGATAAGATAATTGAAAGACCTACCGGCTGGAAAGCCGCATTTACAAGGAAGGCACTCCCGTGGTGGCTTGGGGCTGCGCTTGCATGCCTTGTGATCTTCCTTCTGGTCAAGCCGAGCCACAGCACGCTCAGAGTTAGCGGTGATACCATTTCGGTGAGCGAGGTGAAGGCTGGAGAGTTCAACGACTACATTCGCCTGAGCGGCACGGTACAGCCGTTGGTAACCATTCAGATAAGTCCTATCGAGGGCGGCATTGTGGATGCCATTCTCATCGAAGAGGGCTCGCAGGTGAAGAAGGGTGACGAGATTCTGCGCCTTTC